>PMCN01000049.1:0-3055 GCA_003154135.1 Acidimicrobiaceae bacterium | reverse complement strand
GTGGTCGATGCCGGCCTGCTGGCCCTCGTGTTGATGCTGCTCATCGTGTTCCCGAGCACGCTCTTCAACAACACCCTCGAGGCGAACATCGAGGTGGTGCGCGGTTGGGTGCCCACGTTCCTGCGCCGCGGTGCTCACCAGCCCGACACCGCCGTCGAGGCCGACGACGCGGGCGCCGAAGCTGCCGGCGCAGCCGCTACGACAACCGCAACGACAAGACGTCGCAACTTCTGGCACTCGTGGGCCGGGTTCGGCGTCTACGTGCTGGTCGCAGCCGCGCTGTACAGCTTCGCCCAGCCGGGTTGGGGCCTCAACCGCGGCACGGCCCACACGATGCTCGCGTTCATGGTGGCCACGCTGGCCAGCGTCGGCACCGGCGTCCTCGTCACCCGCACCTACATGCGCCGCTACGGCGCGGTGAGCGGGCACATGGAGGTCGAGGTCGCGACGCTGATGTTCGCCGTGCTCTGCGTGGTGGCCTCGCGGCTTGCCAACTTCGTCCCCGGCTACTTCTACGGTGTCATCGCGGTGTACGTGCCGGTTCGCAAGGTCGACGACGGCGACCGGGGCCCGATGAAGTTCCGTACGGTGGTGGTCACCTACGTGCTCGCCATCGTCGCCTGGTTGACCTTCACTCCGCTGCAGCACCTGGCGTCGGGTGGCGCGTTCTTCGACCAACTGCCGCTCGGTCTCGCCGGGGGCCTCGTCACCGGCGCGTTGGAGTTCATCGTCATCGGCCTCATCCCGTTGCGCTTCCTGCCCGGGCACACGCTGAGGAAGTGGAACCCTCGGGTGTGGTTCGCCAGCTACCTCGGCGGCGCGTTCCTCTTCTCGCTGGTGCTGCTGCGCCCGGGGCTCGTGGAAGCACACGACAGCTCGGTCGCGTGGACGGTGGGGATCGCCATCGCGTTCGCCGTCGGGTCCATCGCGTTCTGGGGGTACTTCCGTGAACGGGCTCGTCGGCTCGAGGTTGCCGAGAACACCGAGCCGTCGGCGAGCGCATCGCCGTCCTGACGGGCCCCGTCAGTCGTCGGCGTCGCCGTGCGACCGGCGGGTGAGCGCCGAGACGGCACGGCCCAGCCAGCCCACCACGGTGCCGACAGCGTGCACGATGCCGCGCACGACGGCCAACAGGCCGCGGAAGAAACCCACTCCGTCCGGTCGTTCGTCGGTCATCGTCGCAGCCCGAGCGTCAACGCAGGATGAGAACGATGACGATGATGAGCAGGATGAGGCCGAGGCCGCCGCCGATGTAGATCCCTGATGCGAGCATGGCCTGCACTTACCCGCTGGGCGTCGGTTTCATACCCGCGAACNNCTCGGAGGCCGACGCCATGAACACCAGGATCACTCGTCCGCCGCCCATCGTGCACGACGAGGGCTGGATCGATGCGGCACTCGCACAGTACGCGCTGAGTCACGACCAGCTCCTTCGTGACGAGATCGCGCTGGAGTCGAACTGGCTCGCCACGCGCGGCGCCCGCCACTTCTGGGGTCGTGGTGAACCGTTCGACGATCTCGTACAGGAGGCCCGCATCGGGCTCTTGAAGGCCATCGATCGCTTCGATCCGGGTCGCGGCGTCGAGTTCGGCGCGTTCGCGACGCCCACCATCATGGGTGAGCTCCGACGGCACTTCCGCGACCGCACGTGGGCAGTGCACGTCACCCGCGGCATGAAGGAGCTGCGCGCCACCGTGGCCATCACGCACGAACAGCTCGCACACGAGCTCTCGAGCGCCCCCGGTGTGCGACAGATCGCAACGCGGATGAACGTGACTGACGTCGTCGTCGTCGACGCGATGGCGGCCAGCCGCGCCTACCAGACGTACGGTCTCGACACCGCCGATCCGGCGCGGACGAGCGCCGATGAAGCGGGCTTCGGCGAGGTGATCGACCGCGAAGTGGTCGCCTCGCTGCTCGTGCACCTCCAGCCGCGCCAGCAGCAGATCCTCCGCATGCGCTTCTTCGACGAGCTGACACAGGCCGAGATCGCGTGCCGCATCGGCACCAGTCAGGTGCACGTCGGGCGCCTGATCGCGTCGAGCTTGAACCAACTCCGCCGGCACGCGAAGTGCGAGCTCGTCGGCGCCGTCCCTTCCCGGGTCAGGGCTTCGGCGCGGGGTCGAGCACCAGCTCGCGGTTGACGATCTGTGACGCCACCGCGGTGAGTTGCGTGTTGGTGTTGCGGGCGTGCGTCCGGAGTCGGTTGAACGCTGCTGCGAGATCGATGTGCGCCTGCTCGGCCAACATGCCTTTGGCCTGCTCGATGATCACGCGACTGTCGAGCGCGTGCTGCAGCTGGTTGTCCCGCTGCTTCGCCTCGCGGGCAGCTTCGGCCTGCACGATGCCCACGCTGGCGACGTCGGCCAGTGCTTGGGCGAGCTGCACATCTGCGTCGGGCATCGCACCGCGTGTCGACCGGAACAGGTTCAACGCGCCGATGATGCTGCCGCGCAGCCGCATCGGGAGCGCGCACACCGACTCGAACCCGGCTCCCACGGCGTACGGCGTGAAGCGTGGCCACCGCGACAGGGCGTCGCGCAGGTTGGTGTCGACCACCGCTCGCCCGCTGGCGTACGCCTCGAGGCACGGCCCCTCGTCGTTCTGCAGCTGGAAGAGCTCGAGCAGCCGCGCCTGCTCGCTCGATGCCGCGATCACCCGCAGCTTGCCGTCCTTGTCGGCGAGGAGGATTCCCGACGCCTGTGCGTCGAGCAGCTCGACGCAACGGTCGGTGAGCATCGTGAGCAGGTCGATGATGTCGAAGTCGTCGACGAGGGTGTCGGCGAGCTGCAGGAACGTGCGCGAGACGAGCGCCTCGCGGCTGACCAAGACGCCTTCTGGTTGGCTCATGCGGTCACTCCTTGACCTCGATGGGTTCATCGTCGCTCAGTTGGAGCCGGTGTGCCACGATTTCTTGTGCAACGAACGCGACCGACTGGCTGGTGGCATAGGCGTGGGCGCGGATGCGCATGAGCGCCTCGTCGACCCCGATGTGCAACTGCACAGCCGCCATCCCGGACGCCTGGTGTACCTCGGCCCGGTGGGAGCTCTCGTC
>PMCN01000193.1 GCA_003154135.1 Acidimicrobiaceae bacterium | reverse complement strand
GCGGCGGCGAAGGCGTTCATCGTCGGGCCGTAGTAGTTGCGGAAGACGTCGACGAACTGCACCGGTGTGCCGGCGAAGTCGAACACCCAGGTGTCGCGCTCGCAGCGGATGCGGCCCGCGCCGATGCCTGCTGCGGTGAAGCGATCGTGCACGTGGTCCTCCAATCCCCAGGTGACGGGGCTGACGAAGCCCTCGGGGGGCGGTGGCGAGTACGAGCCGCTGATGCGCAGGATCTGGGCGACCAGGGTCGGGTCGCCGGGGATCCAGTTGCCCATGATGATCCGGCCGCCGGGCTTCACTACGCGCACCATCTCTGCGGCGGTGTCGTGGGGGCGCGGTGCGAACATGGCACCGAAGACGCTGATGAGGAGATCGAAGGTTTCGTCGTCGAGGGACTCGAGGTTCGATGCGTCGCCCTCCTCGAACGTGCACCCGGTGAGGCCAAGCCCCGTCGCTCGGGCGTTGCCGGCGGCCACCAGGTTGCGGGCGATGTCGATGCCACGCACTGTCGCACCCCGTTGGGCTGCCGGGATGGCGGTGGTGCCGTCGCCGCAACCCAGGTCGAGCAGGTGGTGGTCGGGATGCACGCCGAGGCCTCGGACGAACGTCTCGCCGCTCGTCCGCATGGTGTCGGCGATTCGGGTGAAGTCTCCCTTCTCCCACAGCGCCTTGTTGGGGTTGATGGGTGTTGCTGTCTCGGTCCCGTTGCTCATGTCGGTGCTCCTTGGTCCGTCCGGCCGGCCAGCCGGTGATCGGGTCATGGTGAGCGCGGGCGCGTGCAGCGGACCTGCAGCCGGCAGTCGTTCTGCGTGCTTGTTCTGCAAGCGGCCTGCAAGCGATGCTGGCAGAATCGTCACATGGGGAATGAGCTGGACATTCGCGTGCTCGGCAACGTCGAGGTCCGGCGCGGCGGCGTTCCGGGGGCGATTGGTGGACCCAAGCCGCGGCAGTTGCTGGCCATGCTTGTCGCTGGGCACGGCGATGTCGTCAGCGTCGACCGTCTGTGCGATGAACTGTGGGGACAGCAGCAGCCGTCCGACCCGGGTGCCGTGCTGCAGGGCAACGTGTCCAGGTTGCGTCGGCTGCTGCACCCGGACGGGCGGATCGTTGCTCGTCTGCCGGGCTACGCGTTGGAGGTTGATGAGCGGTCGGTGGATGCCTGGCGGTTCGAGGCGATGTGCGCTGCGGCCCGTGCTGAGTCGGACGGGGGGGCAGCGTCCAGATGTTTCGGAGCCGCGCTCGGCCAATGGGGCGGTGTCCCGTACGCCGAGTTCGCCGGGCGGGATTGGGCGCGGCCCGAGGTCACCCGTCTGGACGAGTTGAGGCTGACATCGCTGGAGGAGTGGCTCGCGCTGCGGCTGGAGGGCGGCGAGGAACGCGTCGTCGTGGCCGAGTTGGAGGCGATGGTGTCCGAGCATCCGCTGCGCGAGCGTCCATGGATCCTGCTCGCCACTGCCTTGCACCGCACGGGCCGATCAGCCGACGCATTGCGCCGTGTCAACGCGTTTCGTTCGATCCTCCGCGACGAACTCGGGCTCGATCCGCCGGCCGCGATCCGTGCACTCGAGGTTCGCATCCTCGACAGCGATCCCACGCTGCTGGGCTCGTCGGCGCCGATGCCGGTCCGCCAGCTCCGGCCGCCTCCCACTGAGATGACACCGTTGGTCGGGCGCGCCGCCGACGTGGCCCGCGTCGTGGCAGCCCTGAGCGAGCACCGGCTGGTCACCCTCGTCGGGCCCGGCGGTGTCGGGAAGACCCGGCTTGCCTTACGCGTCGCCGGCGACGTGTGGGACGCGCGGGGCGGTCACGTCCACATCGTCGAACTTGCGCCGGTGCACGACCACAACTCGACCGTTGCCTCGGTCGCTACTGCCATCGATGTGCAGCAACGACAGCACCTGTCGATGGAGGACACGCTGATCGAGTTCTTCCGTGGCCGTCCAGCCTTGCTGGTGCTCGACAACTGCGAACACCTGCGCACGTCGGTGGCGCGGCTCATCGACCGGTTGCTCGCGGCGTGCAACGCTCTCACGGTCCTCACGACGAGCCGCGAGGTGCTCGGCCTGCCGGTCGAGAACGTATTTCGTGTGCAGCCGCTCGCCATCGCATCGTCGACCACAGGATTCGGCGACATCGCAGCGGCGCCAGCGGTGCGTCTGTTCGTCGACCGAGCCGCAGCGTCAAGCCCGGGTTTCACGCTCGGCCCAGACAACGCCGCGGCAGTCGCCGCGATCGTCCGTCGGGTCGACGGCCTGCCGCTCGCCATCGAACTCGCGGCAGCTCGACTGCGCGCCATCAGCCCGGCCGCGCTCGCCGAGCGTCTGGAACAGCGATTCGATCTGCTCGACCACGCCCAGTTCGCTCCGACCGCGCGCCACTCCACTCTGAGCGATCTCGTCGGCTGGTCGTTCAACCTGCTCACCGTCGACGAGCAGACGCTCTTCAGTCGCCTGGCCGTGTTTGCGGGCGGTTTCGGTCTCGATGCCGTCGAGTCGATCTGTGCCGACGAATGCACGGGGGACGGATCGCTGGACACCGCTTCGATCGCTCGGGTGCTCGCCGCCCTCGTCGACAAGTCGATGGTGCAGGTGACCGATCCCGGCGTCGGCCGGTACCGCGTCCTCGAGCCGCTGCGCGAATACGGCCGAGCCCATGCGAGCGACCGCGCCGACGTCAGCCGGCGCCACGTCCACTGGTACCTCGACTTCGCCGAACGCGCCGGCATCGCGCTCACCGGGCCTGACGAAGCAGCGGCGTCCGCGCGACTCGACCGTGACTTCGACAACTTGCGTGCCGCGTTCTCGTGGATACTCGACCACGGAGACGTCGACAGCGCGTGCCGCCTGCTCGCGGCATTGCACGAGTACTCGATCCGTTCGATGCGCGCCGAGGTCATCACCTGGGCCGACGACGTCATCGCCATGGCTGGGTTCGAGTCCGCAGCTCTCTCACCCATGGTCCTGGGCATTGCCGCCTACGGCCGCTTCGTCCGTGGGGACCTCGACGGCTCGATCAGATACGCCGATCTCGCGTTGGCCTCCTCGGTTCGACTGACCACCAGCTCGTCGGGACTGGCCGAACGAGCTCACGCCAACTCGTGGTTCTACAAAGGCGATGCCGAGGTCGCGCAACGATGGGTCGACCGCATGCTCGACGACGCCCGAGACGGTTCGACGTCGCGCCTCGCGCATGCGTTGTACATGCGCTCGGTCGCCTACAGCAGCGTCGGGGACCCACAGCGGGGCGCCGAATTGGCCACCGAAGGGCTGGCGGTTGCTCGGCGCTCGGGATCGCCGACCGCGCTGGCGCAGGCGTCGTACGCACTGGGGCTCGCGTTCGAGTCGAGCGACGAGACTGCCGCCGCGACGCTGTTGGCACAAGCGGCTGCCGTCGCAGCCGACGCCGGCAACCGCTGGGTGCAGGCGTTCGCGCTCACCGAGGTGCTCTGGCTGGAAGCCCACCGAGGAGCACCACTCGCCGCGCTAGCCGGGTTCGCCGACGTGATCGACCTCTGGTTCCGCGGCGGTGACTGGGCGAACCAATGGCTCTCACTCCGGCACGTGTTCGGCATCCTGTGCCAGCTCCAAGACGACCGCTCGGCAGCCACGCTTCACGGTGCCCTGACAGCCGTCGGTGCCGTCTACGCACTCCCGTTCGTCGCCGACGACGCCGAGCAGATCACCAAATCCGTCGGGACCCTGCGCGAAAACCTCGGCTCGACCGAGTTCGCTACTGCCGTCCGACGCGGAGCCGCTATGAGCGACAGCGAGATCATCGAGTTCATCCAGGGACGCATCGCCATCCTCACCGCACCATGACACCCACGCAGTCGATGCCGCCGACCTCACCTTCCGTCGCGGGACGTGATCCACATCGTGATCGACAGTCCCATATCCGATGGCACCGATGGCGAGCGCCGCCAGCACATACCGGAGTGCTTGGGCACCGTCGAGGGCGATGCCGAGGAGGAGGTTGACGCTTCCGGCGACGAGGTGGCGGTGCACGCCGACCGCACGGCGATCACCCAGCGATCGCGCCGGTGACGGTGGGGACTTGTGGCGGTAGGAACTTCGGCTGACGGCTGTCAGAGTGAAGCTGTGCTGACCGGCCGCATCGACGAACAGAACGCTCGTCCGCGCCGCATCGCCGACGACGGGGGTCCGGTCGGATGACGGTGCACGGGATGCTCCCCTTCGTCAGTGCACTGGCGATCGGACTGCTGCTCGGTTTCGAACGCGAACGGAGCCACGGCACCGATGTCCACCAGATGGCCGGGTCGCGCACGTTCGCGCTGCTCGCCCTGTGCGGTGCTTTGGCCGCCTCGTTCCACCCGTGGGTGATCGCGGCCGGAGTCCTCGCCGTCGGCGGACTCGTCGCCGTCGGGTACCGGCGTACCAGCGAGCACGATCCAGGCGCGACCACCGAGGTCGCCGCGCTGGTCACCTTCCTGCTCGGCGCGCTGGCCTGGTCACAAGCAGGGCTGGCCGCGGCGATCGCGATCACGATGATCGTGCTGCTCGCTGCGAAGGGTCGCATCCACAGCTTCGCCCGCGACATCGTCACCGACACCGACGTGGAGGACGTCATCAAGCTGCTCGTGATGGCCTTCGTCGTGCTGCCGCTGCTCCCGAACCGCAGCGTCGGCCCCTACGGGGTGCTCAACCCGCAGAAGATCTGGCAACTCGTGCTGGCACTCACGGGGATCTCCTGGGTCGGCTACGTGGCGGCGCGCATGCTCGGACCACGGCGTGGCCTGCTGATCACCGGCCTCGCCGGTGGCTTCATCTCCGCCAGCGCGACCACGGCATCGATGGCCCGCCTGTCGAAGTCTCCGGACCAAGCCCGAGTCGCCGTCGCGGGAGCCTCGCTGGCCAGCATGGCGACGTTCGTGCAACTCGCCGGGATCATCGCCATCGCCGACTCCCGACTCCTCGCCAAGCTCTGGCCGGCGCTGCTCGTCGGGGCGTTGGTGATGGCCGCTGTCGCCGGGTTCTGGGTCCACCGCGGCACGCACGCTCGCGACGCCGGGCCGCAGCTCGAGAAGGGTGCTGAGCCGGCGGAAGGTGCCGAGCCTGACACGGCCGCCGGCCCCACGACGCACCCGTTCGGGCTCCGCCCGGCACTGGTCCTGGCCGCAGTGTTGACCCTCGCCGTGCTCGTCGGCCGCTGGGTCGTCGATGTGATCGGCCCGCAGGCAACGGTGCTCGCATCCGGGGCAGCGGGTTTCGCCGATGCCCACGCAGGCGCGCTCGCCGCAGCAACGCTCTACCACGAAGGCCAGATCGGGGCTGGCGCCGCTCTGGCGGGGATCGGCACGGCCGTCGCGACCAACACCGTGCTGAAGTGCATCCTCGCGTTCGTCGCCGGTGGACGGAACTTCGGATGGCGATTCACCCCAGGCATCCTCGTCGTCATCGGCCTGTTCCTCACCACACTCGCCCTCACCGCATGACGCGCATTCGCGCCTGCCGGGCGGGCGTTTGGGTCGAGACGGGTCAGAGGCCGGCGGAGACCTTCCTGGCGAGCGCGATGAGCGAGTCCATGCCGCCGGGCAGGCCGTATCCGGAGATCAACACCTCGGTCAGACCCTGAAAGAAGTGGACGTCCATCCGGGTGTCGACGGTCGACGAGTAGCCGATGTCGCCGAGTCCGTCGACCTTGGTGTGGCCGAGGCTGGCCACCGACGCCTTCGTCTTTGCGATGATGTCGGCGGGGCCGGTAGCGAGCGTGATGATGATGCGATGGTCGGAGTCGACCTCGAACTTGCACATCGCTGCGCTCGCCGAGACGACGGGTGCGGTGCCCGCGGGCGCGCCTGGCAACGCAGCCTGCACATCGGCGATCGCCACGATGCCACACGGGTCGGTGAAGCCCTTGCCGGATCCCGACGATTGCGTCGGCGGCGTGGTGGCCGCCGGTGCGGAGGTTGGTGTTCCGGCATCGACGGTGGTCGACGGTGATCCTGCCGCGGTCGTCGTCGCGGCGGTCGAACCCGACGAACCGCAACCGGCGATGAGCGCGAGCCCGGCCAACACGAGAACGGTGTGACTGATTCGATGACCCTGGCGAGTGGCTGGGGACTCCATGGGACAACCTTCCGGCTCACGGTCTCGCGAGCATGCTTCGGTCCTTGTGTTCATCGATTCCGTGTCATCGACAACGTCACCGTAACTGGCGCGCGTCGCCGGCGGCGATCAGGCGGTACCTCCCGGATCTCAGGCCGCCATCGCGGCGCGGCGCTCCACCAATGTCGGCGCGCGGTCGCCGTCGGGGCTCTCGGTACGGCGCTCGCGGAGCATCCTGTACCCAGCGACACCGGCGACGCCCATCAATGCAGCGATGGACCACTTCGAACGCCACCATGGCGTGCGGTGGTGCGGGAGCGGCAGTTGCTCGAGATGTCCGCGTGCGTCGTGGACCAAGTGCGACATGGTCCGCACAGCGACGTCTGCGGAGTCCTTCAGCAATCTGTCGCGACTCACCAGCACCTGGAAGTGATCTGCCCGGTTGGGCGAAGCCACGCTTACACGACAAGCGTTACTTTGGGTTCTCGCGCGCCAACCGTGGGCTGCTTTGTCGTTCACCCAGGCCCTGCTGTGTGGTAGCCGAAGGATCGGACCCACCGGCGTTCGGATTGTCGGCCTGATCAGACCACTTTTCACGCGATCACTGCCCGAGAACGGCAGAAGGCGCGTCTGACCTGGTCTTTTTGGGTGGCGCGGGCTGGATTTGAACCTGCGACCTTCGGGTTATGAGGACAGCGCCCGTCGGTACTGGTCCGTGTGTGTAGGAAGGCGTTCCGTTGACAATCCGTTGACAGCGCCTTTGTGGCCCTAGCTACGGGAGCGGACGAGTGAACACGACAACGGCATAGCGCGCGCCCGGGGAGTTCACGAGGGCGCAGTGAGGAAACCGTCGCAGGTGCCCTTCGAGAATGCATTGACGTACCCGACAGATCCGGCGAGTAGGACCCCGACAGAGTCGGCGGTGAACTTGGCCGCGCCGGCGTCGACGATGGCATGCAGTTGCTTGAGGAACTCCTCGGTCGCCGCCTTGTCCGTCGGAGTGAATCGATCGAAGTCGGGCTCGGCGTGGGACACGCTGTACAGCATCGAGACTGCGTCGGCATAGGTTGCCGGTGGTGCCTTGCCGTCGTACACCGGCGGTGTGTCGGTGTTCATCAGGTCGCGTGTCAGGGCTTCGGCGGTCGCCACTTGCTGTTCGAGTTTCGGGAAGTCGACGACCGAGGTTTCGTCGTGGACGGTGTGGTAGCAGGCCGAGGTGGCGTCGGTGAAGAACACGCTGGGCACCCCTGCCGCGGTGAAGTTGGCGTGGTCGCTGCGGCCTTGGCCGAACAGCAGGCTCAACGGCAGCGTGACGAGCGAAGATGCTTTGGTCGCTTTCGCGGCCGCGGCGACGAGGTTCGGTCCACCCGTTTCGGCGCCGACCATCACCGTGGAACCGCGCAGGTGCGGCAGGATGTTCGATCCTTGGATGTCGAAGTTCACGTAGCCGACCGTGTGGTCGACGGGCACCAGCGGATTCGCGAGATACGCGGCGGACCCTGCGAGGTTGTCCTCCTCTGCGTCCCAAAGAGCGATGACGACCGATCGCCGCGGCTGCGGTCCGGCGGCGATGGAGCGGCCGACCGCAAGCGCCGCGGCGACGCCTGTGGCGTTGTCGGTGGCACCGTTGCAGATGTTGTCTGCGGTTGAGACGTCACCACACACGTGGCCGAGGTGGTCGTAGTGCGCTCCCACGATCACGTACTGGCCGGCGAGATCACTTCCAGGTATCACCGCGAGAAGGTTGGTGCCCAGCTTGAAATGCTGCTTGAACGCTTCGTCGCCGGTTGCCCCTTTGACGAGTGGCTTGGCGAAGCTGCTCAACTGTGCGATGAGGAAGGTTTGGGCCGCTTCCGAATCGGCAGAGAGGTTGTCGCGGCCGTTGAGCGAATCGTCGGCGAGCTTG
>PMCN01000257.1 GCA_003154135.1 Acidimicrobiaceae bacterium | reverse complement strand
AGGGCATGGCCATGATCGTCGAGCGCCTCAGCTGATCGCGGGCGCCGTCGAGCGCTCGCGCTGACTCGCCGCCAGCAGCGCGAACAACATCACGCCCGCGCCCGCGATGCCGAACATCCACCTCGGTCCGAGGTGCTTGTAGAGCGGACCGGCCGCGTACGCAGTGCTCGCGCCCAACAGCATCGACCCCGCCCCGGACAGACCTTGGGCGCCGCCGGCGCGGCCTTCGGGCGCGCCGAGGGCGATCATGGCCGACGCCGCCGGAATGCCCATGGCCTGCAGGCATCCCTCCAACAGGCCGAGCGCGACGAAGATCGCGGGCACGGTGAGCCACCCGTAGAAGGCGGTGAGCGGAGCCACGCACATCGTGGCGAGCAGCGCGACCTTGAGCGGTCCGTGTCGGTCGGCGAGCCTCCCGCCGCGCGACGCGAGCAGGGCGAACGGCACGCCGAACATGAGGAACGCCATGCTGATCAACTGGTTCGACGCGCCGAGGTCGGTGAGGAAGCGGTCGAGCGTCGCGTCGTAGAAGCCCACGGGCAGGAACAGCGCCATCGCCATCAGCACCCCCGATCGCACGGCCGGCAGGCGCAAGAGATCGAAGGCCACGCGATGGCGTTCGCCGATGGGCGGGTCGGGCAGGTGACGGCTCCAGAGCATCACCGCGCCCGCCAGCGCGAACGCGCCGCACACGAGGAACGGCACGCGCACGCCGAAGGGACCCACGAGCAGGCCGCCGATCACCGGGCCGGTGACGAAGCCGGCGAGCTCGACGCCGCTCACGCGACCGAGCCGTTCGGCCACGTTGCCGTCGCTCATCGTGATCACGATCGCCTTCGATGCGGGCGCGAACAAGCTGTTCGACAGGCCGACGACGCCGCGGGCGATGACCAACGTGAGCAGGCTCGACGACGAGGCGAACAGCACGCTGCCGAGCACCGCGAGGCCCAGCCCACCGAGCATGAGGGTCTTGGCGTGACCACGATCGGCGAATGGGGCGATCAGGATGAGCCCGACGAAGCTCACCAGGAAGCCGGTGCCGGCGATGAGGCCGAGGCCTGCGTCGCTGAACCCGTACTTGTCCTGGAGGTCGCTGAGCAGCGTGAAGACGACGCTGTTGGCGATGCCGATGCTGGCCGTGGCGAGGAGCAGCGGGTACCAGCCCGGCGGGTTGGCCCGGGTCACCACGCGGGTTCCGCGTGGATGCGCACGACGTCGGGTTCGTCGAGCGTCTGCACCGCGCGGAGCACGTACCGCTCGTCGCCCACGCGCAGCTCGGCCAGGCACCAGCCGCCCGGACGGTCGCACTCGCCGTCACCCATCGGGCGCAGCCAATCGATGTCGAGGCCCGCGGTGTCGGCCTCGGCGTGCCACAGCGAGAGCAGCCCGCGGCGCAACGAGGGCTCGTCGACGAGGTCGGTCCCGTGCAAGCGCAGCTCCACCGTGGTGATGGTGACGGGCTGCACCTCGGTGAGGTTGACCACATCGCCACCCAGCTCGCCGTCGAGCATCACCACGACCGGCCCGTTGCTGGCGGCCACCCCGCCGATGAAGCCGTAGCGCACGAGCGGCAGTCCGTCGTCGGCGGTGCACTCGTAGCGGATGCGGTCGCCGGGCGAGAGCGTCATGCCGCAGCCTCGGCGAGCACCGCGTCGGCCAGTTGCGGCCAGTACTGCAGCGCTTCGGCCGACCAGTCGTCGAAGCGCCGGTCGGTGAGCGCGATGCAAGCGACGCGTGCCCCCGGATCCACCCACAGGAGGGTACCGGCTGCACCGAAGTGACCGAACGTGTCGGGTGAGTTGTGCGTGCCCGTCCAGTGCGGCTGCTTGGTGCCGCGCAGCTCGCTGCCCAGGCCCCACGGGCACGGGTCGAAGCGGCCGATGCCGGGCACGAGACCGGCGAGCGTGGGGAACTGCACGGAGCGATGGGCGAGCGCCGACTCGGCGCCGAGCAGTTGCGGAGCGCGCAGTTCGCGGGCGAAGGCGAGCAGGTCGTCGACGGTGCTGTACATGCCGTGGGCCGGCGAGCTGCGCAGCGATGTGCGACGCATGCCCAGCGGTTGCAGCACCGCCTCCTCGAGGTACTCGGCGAACGGCATGCCCGCGGCGAGCGACAGCTCATCGGCAACGAGCTCGATTCCGCTGTTGCTGTAGATGCGGCGCACGCCCGGCCTGGTGATGGTGCTCGGACCGTCGAACGCATAGCCGCCCGCATGCGCCAGCAGATGGCGCAGTGTGCAACCGGGTTGGCCCATCGGCTGGTCGAGTGCGACCACGCACTCCTCGCACGCGATGAGCGCGGCCCAGCCGACGAACATCTTGCTGATCGACGCGATGTGGAAGACCTCGTCGACATCACCGGTGGTGTGCGCGGTGCCGTCGGGCAGCAGCACGCCGGCCGCGACCGAGCCCACGGGCCACGAGGTGGTGAGCCCCAGTGCCCGCATGCGACAGGTCAGGCGAGGCCGGTGCTGCGCAGCATCTCGGCGACGTGGAACGCCAGATCAAGGCTCTGGCGTGCATTCAGCCGCGGGTCGCAGACCGTCTGNNTCGGTGACGTTGTCGCCGGTGAGCTCGACGTGGATGCCGCCGGGCCACGTGCCTTCGGCGTGATGGGCCCGTACGAAGCCGTCGATCTCGGCGCAGATGGCGTCGAAGTCGCGGGTCTTGCGGCCGCTCACGCTGGTGATGGTGTTGCCGTGCATGGGATCGCAGGCCCACACCACCGGGTGACCGGCGTCGCGCACCACGCGCAGCAGCGGGCGCAGCACGTCTTCCACGTGATCGGCGCCCATGCGGCTGATGAGGGTGAGGCGGCCGGGCAGGCGGGCCGGGTTGAGCTTCTCGCACAGCTCGACCACGAAGTCGGGGTCGGTGCCGGCGCCGATCTTGCAGCCCACGGGGTTGCCGACGCCACGCAGGAACTCGACGTGCGCGCCGTCGAGCTGACGCGTGCGCTCACCGATCCAGAGCATGTGGGCGGAGCAGTCGTACCACCCGCCGGTGAGCGAGTCCTGCCGGGTGAGGGCCTCCTCGTAGCCGAGCAGCAGCGCCTCGTGGCTGGTGTACACGTTGGTCTCGTGCAGGTCGTGGGTGGCCTCGGTGTCGACGCCGCACGCACGCATGAAGCGCAACGCGCGGTCGATCTCGCCGGCGAGCTGCTCGTAGCGCTGGCCCTCGGGGCTGCTCGACACGAACTCCTGGGTCCAGGCGTGCACCCGGCCGAGGTCGGCGAAACCGCCCTTGGTGAACGCCCGCAACAGGTTGAGCGTGCTCGCCGATTGGTTGTAGGCCTGCACCAGCCGGTCCGGGTCGGGCACGCGGGCTGCCTCGGTGGGGGCCTCGCCGTTGACGATGTGCCCGCGGAAGCTGGGCAGTTGGAGATCGCCCACCTGCTCGAAGGGGCTGGATCGCGGCTTGGCGAACTGACCGGCGATGCGACCCACCTTCACCACCGGCACGCCGAGCGAGTAGGTGAGCACCACGGCCATCTGCAGGATGACGCGCAACTTCTCACGGATGTTGACGGCGGAGAACTCCTCGAAGCTCTCCGCACAGTCGCCTGCCTGCACCAGGAATGCGTTGCCGGCGGCCACTTGGGCGAGCGACGACTGCAGCGAACGGGCTTCGCCGGCGAACACCAGTGGGGGATACGACGCGATCTGCTTCAGTGCGCGGTCGAGATCGCCCAGGTCGGGCCAGTCGGGTTGCTGCTCGACAGGGAACGCCTGCCACGAGGAGGGGGACCACGCTTTAGCCACGCCGCAATGCTAACTGGCGACGTCACCGACCAGAGGGTGAGAAAACTGCGAGCGCCGCAGCCCCGGGGGACTGCGGCGCTCGACGACTTCGGCCGTCGCGACGACGGCCGTCAGGGGAGTTCAGACGGCAAGGATGCGGACTGCGTCTTCGCGCAGGCCGGCCACCGCACGGCTGACGAGGCGGCGGGCTGCCTCGGCGGTGACGCCGAGGTTCTCGCCGACTTCGCGGAAGCTCTTGCGCTCGCCGTCGAGCAGGCCGAAGCGGGCTTCGACTGCATAGCGGGCCCGCTTGTCGAGGGTGCCGAGCAGCTCGTCGAGCAGTTCGGTGTCGACCATGGCCATCACGGCATCTTCGGGGGTGCCGTCGCCGTTGGCCATCAGGTCGCC
>PMCN01000072.1:19728-24427 GCA_003154135.1 Acidimicrobiaceae bacterium | reverse complement strand
TTTCAATGGGCGCGGAACCTCCCACTTCTGGGACGTTCCGTCCCCGTGGGGACGTTGTGACATGAATTCGGGACATCTCGCGCCCGACCCGTGACGAGGTGAGCCCGGGGTGAGCCGGGGTGAGCCGGGGTGAGCGGGGCGAGCGGGGCGAGGCCGGGTCAGCTGCGCTGGTAGTTGGGGGCTTCCTTGGTGATGGTGACGTCGTGCGGGTGGCTCTCGGCCCGGCCGGCGGTGGTGACCCGCATGAAGCGGGCCGTGCCGCGAAGGTCGGCGAGCGTGCCCGCGCCCGCGTAGCCCATGCCGCTGCGCAGGCCGCCGACCAGCTGGTACACCACATCGCCGATGGTGCCGGCGTACGGCACCCGACCCTCGATGCCCTCGGGCACGAGCTTGCGCGACTGACCGGCCACCTCCGACTGCGCGGTGGCGTAGCGGTCGGCGCCCAGCCCCTGCATGGCACCGAGCGACCCCATGCCGCGGTAGCTCTTGTAGCGGCGGCCCTCGAACAGCTCCAGCTCGCCCGGTGCCTCGTCGGTGCCTGCCAGCAACGAGCCCAGCATGACGGTGTCGGCGCCCGCGGCGAGCGCCTTCACCACATCGCCCGAGTAGGTGATGCCGCCGTCACCGATCACCGGGATGCCCCGGCGTCGGGCGTGCTTGGCCGTGAAGTAGATGGCCGACAGCTGCGGCATGCCCGCACCGCTCACCACGCGCGTGGTGCAGATGCTGCCCGCGCCGACGCCCACCTTCACCGCGTCGGCGCCGGCGTCGGCCAGCGCGTCGACACCCTCCTCGGTGACCACGTTGCCGGCCACCACCGGCAGGTCGGGCCACGACACGCGGATGCGCCCGATGGCGCGGATGACGCCCGCGGAATGCCCGTGGGCCGTGTCGAGCGCGATCGCATCGACACCCTGCGCGACCAGCGCCGCCACCCGCTCCTCGAGATCGGGTCCCACGCCCACCGCTGCCGCGCAGCACAGGCGGCCGCCCTCGTCGTGAGTGGCGTGCGGGAACTCCTGCGCCTTCAGGATGTCCTTGACGGTGATGAGGCCCCTGAGGTGGCCGTCGCCGTCGACGAGGGGCAGCTTCTCGATGCGGTGCCGCTGCAGGATGCTCTTCGCCTCCTCCAGCGTGGTGCCCTCGCGGGCGGTGACCAGGCCGTCGCTCGTCATGAAGTCGGTGACCAGACGCTCGTAGTCGCTTGGCTTGCAGAAGCGCATGTCGCGGTTGGTGAGGATGCCCACCAGGCGTCCGTTGGGGGCAGTGATGGGCATGCCGCTGAACTTGAAGCGACTCATCAGCGCCTCGGCGTCGGCCAGGGTGGCGGTGGGCGGCAGGGTCACCGGGTCGGTGATCATGCCGCTCTGGCTGCGCTTCACCTTCTGCACCTCGGCGGCCTGGTCGGCCACCGACAGGTTGCGGTGGATGACGCCGATGCCGCCCTCGCGTGCCATCGCGATGGCCATGCGAGCCTCGGTCACCTTGTCCATCGCCGCGCTGACGATGGGCTTCTGCAGCACGATGCCGGCTGCGAACGTGGCCGACGTGTCGACCGTGTCGGGCAGCACGTCGCTGTATCCGGGCACGATGACGACGTCGTCGAAGGTGAGGGCGTCGAAGCGGTCGAACAGTTCGTCGTTGCTCATGCGAGGGCTCCGTGGGTGAAGTGGTGGGGGTCGGTGCACAGGGTGCGAAGGGTGTCGACGAGCACGCGGTGCTCGGTGTGGTGCACGCGCTCGGCCAGCGTGTCGACCGTGTCGTCGGCCAGGATGGGTACGGCGGCCGTGGCGAGCACCGGGCCGTCGTCGACGCCCTCGTCGGACACGAGGTGCACCATCACGCCCGTGCCGGTGCGGTGGCCCGCTTGCGCCTCGTTCCATGCGCGTTCGATGGCGTGCACGCCGGGCAGTTCGCCGGGCAGCGCCGGATGCAGGTTCACCACCATCCCGGGGAACCAGCCGAGGAAGTTCATCGTGAGCACCCGCATCCAGCCGGCGAGCACCACCCAGTGAGGGTCGAAGCCGGTGACCACCTCGGCGAGTCGGGCGTCGTAGTCGGCTCGTGACTCGCCGTCGCGGCGACCCACGTGCACGGCGGGGATGCAGGCGAGGTGGGCGCGGCGCAGGGCGAGGGCGTCGGCGCGATCGCTGACCACCGCGGCCACTTCGGCGGGGAGTGCGCCGTCGGTGCAGGCGTCGATGATCGCCTGCAGGTTGCTGCCGGTGCCCGACGCGAGCACGACCAGTCGGCGCGTCATCGCAGGTGCACCTGGCGCCCGCGACCCTCGGCGGCGACGAGCCGGCCGATGACCCACGTCGGCTCGTCGATCATGCCCTGCACGGCGTCGACGAGCTCGGCGGCGCACACGACCACCATGCCCACGCCCATGTTGAGCGTGCGATACAGCTCGTCGGTGGGCATGCCCGTCGCCAGCTCGCGCACGAGCCGGAACAGCGCCGGCATGGGCCACGAGCCGAGCTGCACGAGTGCGTCGACGCCGTCGGGCAGCACACGGGGCAGGTTCTCGGGCAGCCCGCCACCGGTGATGTGCGCCAGCGCCTTCACCTGACCGGCCTGCAGCACCTTGTCGAGCACGGGTAGGTAGTTGCGGTGCGAACGCAGCAGGGTGGTGCCCAGCGGGGCGTCGAAACCTGCAGGAGTGACCTCCATCGGCAGCCACTGGAAGAGCTTGCGCAGCAACGAGTAGCCGTTGGTGTGCGGCCCGTTCGACGCCACGCCGATGAGCACGTCGCCGGGTGCCAGCACGCCGTGGGGGAGGAGCTGAGCGCGGTCGACCGCGCCGACGAGCGTGCCGGCGATGTCGAACGCGCCCGGCGCGTACACGCCGGGCATCTCGGCGGTCTCGCCACCGAGCAGCGCGCAGCCGGCCACTTCGCACGCCTCGGCCATGCCGGTGACCACCTCGGCCACCTGATCGGCGTCGAGTCGGCTGCTCGCGATGTAGTCGAGGAAGAACAGCGGACGCGCGCCCTGCACGAGCACGTCGTCGATGCAGTGGTTCACGATGTCGGCGCCGACCCCGCGGTAGCGGCCGAGCCGCGCCGCGAGCTCCACCTTGGTGCCCACGCCGTCGGTGCTGGCGACGAGCACGGGATCGTCCATGGCCTTCAGCGCGGCTGCACTGAAGGCGCCGCCGAAGCTGCCCACGCCGCGCAGCACGGCCGGGCCGTGCGTGCGCTCGACCGCNNTACGACGTGAGCTGCGCGCCGATGGACCGCCAGCCGATGTCGCGACGCATCTGCATGCCGGTGAACGACACGCCGCCCATTCGCTCGTAGGCGTGTGCTCTCGCGTCGGCGAGGTGGGCGCCGAGACCGGTGACCGCGAGCACGCGGCCGCCGGTGACGACCCGACCATCGGTGCCGGCGCGGAACAGCAGCGAATGCGCGGGTGGGTCGTCGGGGCCGAACTCGATGGGCGTCCCGGTGACCGGCGCGTCGGGATAGCCCGGTGCCGCCGCGACCACGGTGCACGCCGCGCCTTCGTAGCCCACGCGACGGTCGCCGAGCGCGCCGTGGCAGCATGCCAGCGCCAGCTCGGCCAGGTCGTCGGTGAGCAGCGGCAGCACCGCCTGTGCCTCGGGATCGCCGAAGCGACAGTTGTACTCGAGCAGGCGGGGCCCGTCGCCGGTGAGCATGAGACCTGCGTAGAGCACGCCGATGTACGGCGCCCCCACCCCCGCGAGATGGTCGACGACCGGCTGGATGAACATCGCCGTCAGCTCGTCGGGGTCGTACGGGATGGGTGCCGGCGCATACGCACCCATGCCACCGGTGTTGGGACCCGTGTCGCCCTCACCGATGCGCTTGTGGTCCTGCGCCACTGGCAGCGGCCGGGCGACGGTGCCGTCGCACACCGCCATCAGGCTGCACTCCGGGCCGGACAGTCGCTCTTCGAGCACGATGGGGCCGAGCTCGGAGAGCTCGCGGATGGCGGCCTCCGTGGCTGCGTCGCCGTCGGGCACGATGACGCCCTTGCCGGCTGCGAGGCCGTCGAGCTTCACCACCACCGGGCGCGCGAACGTGCGCCACCACGCCAGGGCGTCGTCGGCGGACGACGACAGGTGGAACGCGGGGGAGGGGATGCCGAGGCGCTCGGCGAGCGTGCGCGTGAACCCCTTCGATCCTTCGAGCTTCGCCAGCGCCGCGCTGGGGCCGAAGCACGGCACCCCGGCCTCCATGCAGCGATCGGCGACACCGGCGACGAGCGCGGCCTCCGGTCCGACGATGACGAGGTCGGCGTCGACCGGCGAGGGCAGGTCGGCGGCGACGCGCACGTCGTGCCCGTGCCGTCGGCAGGCCCAGGCGATGGCGGCCTCGCGACCGCCGCTGCCGATGACGAGCACCCTCATCGCCCCCACCCACCCTTCTTTGGCGCTGGCACGGGCCTCTGGCCCGGCTCAGCGCCAAAGTTGACGGGGGTCATGCCAGGACTCCCTCGAACGACAGCTTCGGCGGGGCCTCGTTGACGGGCATCGGGTAGTGACCGGTGAAGCAGCCGGTGCAGTAGCCCTCGCTGCTGCCCTCGCCTTCGGGGCGAATGGCCTGCATCATCCCCTCCAGCGAGAGGAACGCCAACGAGTCGGCACCGATGAGGTCGCGTATCTCGTCGATGGTGAGGCGGGCGGCCATCAGGTCTCCGTCGTGGCCCATGTCGACGCCGAAGTGGCAGGCGT
>PMCN01000072.1:11923-19716 GCA_003154135.1 Acidimicrobiaceae bacterium | reverse complement strand
CGGTTCTTGATGAGGCCGTCGTTGTGGGCGATTCCGCTCTGCCGTGCGTAGCCGATGGCCGCTGGGATGGAGCTGTCGGGCACCGGAATCACCACGTCGGCGTCGACGCCAGACTCGCGGGCGAGCGCTTCCCCCAACCGCTGACGCACGTGGTGCACGTTGCGTCCGGCCCACACGCTGTCGGGCCGGCTGAAGTACACGAACTCGAAGGTGCACCGCGCCGGCTGCGCGGCAGGGGTGAGCGCCTGGCGGCGGGTGATCTCGGCACCCTTCAAGGTGACGATCTCGCCCGGCTTCACCTCGTCGATCTCGACGCAACCGAGCGTGTTGAGCGCGCATGTCTCCGACGCGACCGCATAGCCGCCATGGGGCAGGCGGCCGACGCTCATCGGGCGGAACCCCCACGGGTCGCGCACGGCGACCACTCGGTCGCCGACCAGCATGACCAGCGAGTAGGCGCCCTTCCACGCCGGCAGCGTGCGCTCGATGCGGTCCTCCCACGTCGAACCGCCGGCCGCGGCCAGCATGAGCGTGACGACCTCGGTGTCGCTGGTGGCAGTGAGGCCGAAGCCGCGAGCGAGCAGTTCGTCGCGCAGCGCCGACGCGTTGACCAGGTTGCCGTTGTGGGCCACGGCGAGCGGGCCGTGCATGGTCTCGACCACGAAGGGTTGGATGTTCTTCAGCGAGTTGCCGCCGGTGGTGCTGTAGCGGGTGTGGCCGATGGCGTGGTAGCCGGTGAGCTGGCTCATCGTGGCCGGTGTGAACACGTTGGCCACGAGGCCGGAGTCTTTGTGCACCCGCACCCGGGAGCCGTCGCTGGTGGCGATGCCGGCGGCTTCCTGGCCGCGGTGCTGCAGCGCGAAGAGCCCGAAGAAGGCGAGCTGCGCGACACCGTCGCCGTGCGGGGTGGAGACGCCGAAGACGCCGCACTCCTCGTGCGGTCGGTCGTCGCGGGGTCGGTCGTCGTCGTGATGCTGGTCGTCGTGGTGTTGGTCAGGGAACATGGCGCAGGTTCTCCAGGATGCGTGGTTGCACGGGGTACGCCCCGTACTGGAAGTCGGTGCCGGTGAGGCGCTCGTAGGCGCTGATGTAGCGGCGGGTGGTCTCGGCCCACACCTCGGGTGCGAGCGCGGGCGGTTCGCCGTCGCCGCGGTAGCCGGCCTCGAGCAGGGCTCGGCGCACGACCTCCTTGTCGAGGCTCTCCGGCTCGTCGCCGGCAGCGAGGCGTGTCTCGTAGCTGTCGGCCACCCAGTAGCGCGACGAGTCGGGCGTGTGCATCTCGTCGATGAGCAGCAGGCTGCCGTCGGAGGTGGTGCCGAACTCGTACTTCGTGTCGGCCAGGATGAGACCGGCGGCGGCGGCGATGGACTGACCGCGCCGGAACAGCTGCAGTGCGGCCTCGACCACCTCGCCCCACAGCCGTGGCTCCACGAGGCCGCGTTGGGCCACCTCGGCAACCGTGAGCGGCACGTCGTGCACACCCTCGGCGCCCTTGGTGGTGGGCGTGACCAGTGCGGCCGTCAGCACCGTGTTCTTGCGCAGGCCGTCGGGGAAGCGGTGGCCGTAGATCTCGCGGGCGCCCTCGTCGTACTGGCGCCAGAGCGACGTGGTGGTGACGCCGGTGATGTAGCCGCGCACGATGACCTCGACGGGCAGGGGAGCGGCGGCGCGGGCGACGAGCACGTTGGGGTCGGGCACGGAGAGCACGTGGTTGGGCACGATGTCGGCGGTGTGCTCGAACCACCATGCGGCGAGCTGGTTGAGCACCTGACCCTTGAAGGGCACGCCGGCGATGATGCGGTCGAACGCCGACAGGCGATCGGTGGTGACGAAGAGGCGGCGCGGGGTGCCGTCGTGGGCGTGGCCGTACTCGTACGACACGCGCACCTTGCCGTCGCGCCGGTCGGGCAACGGCAGGTCGACGTCGAGGAACGGCTCCGTGACGGCGTTCATCATTCGCTCATCGCTCCTTCACCTCTCGTGGGCGTACCGTACGCCCTGCTCGAACAGCGCCAGCCCCAGGCCGCCGACAGCACCGCGCACGTGGCGCGGGTGCTGTCGGGCGAGCACGTGGTTCTCCGGGTGGGGCATCAACCCCAGCACCACTCCGGTGGGGTCGCACACTCCGGCGATGTCGTCGACCGACCCGTTGGGGTTGTGGCCCGCGTACCGCAGGGCCACCTGGCCGGCAGCCGCCAGCGCCGCCGGATCGGCGTGCACGTAGCGGCCTTCGCCGTGCGCGATGGGGCACTCGACGGGTGCGAGGTCGCGGGTCCACACGCACCGGCTGGCGGGTGCCTCGAGCCGCACCCACTCGCACTGGAAGTGCCCGCTCGCGTTGTGGCCCAGCGCGCCCGGCAGCAACCCCGTGCCGGTGAGCACCTGGAACCCGTTGCAGATGCCGATGACCGGGTTGCCCCCGGCGACGAACGCGGTGAGGGAGTCGCCCACGCCGTGCGAGAGGGCGAGCGACCACATGCGACCGGCGCCGAGCGCGTCGGCGTAGCTGAAGCCGCCCGCCACCACCAGCATCTGTGCTCGCTGCAGCAGCGTGGGTTCGGCCACCAGTTCGGCGAGCAGCACGATGCGCGCCTCGGCCCCGGCCAGACCGAGTGCGAAGGCGACGTCGTGGTCGCGGTTGGTGCCCGGCGCGGCCAGCACCACTGCGCAGGGTGCGTTCATCGCGAGCCTCCGGTGAACGCGGCGACGAGCGCGTCGAGCGCGACGGTGCATCCCGGCACGCTCATCCACGGATCGTCGGTCACCGTGCCCAGCACCATCGCCGGCTCGCCGACGGTGGTGAGGAACTCGTCGAGGTGCTGCGGAGCCACTTCGCACAGCAGGCGTCCGTTGCTCTCGGCGAACAGCGCGGTGGTGAGGTGCGCGTGCGGCAGCGTGTCGATCGCCACGCCGAGACGGCCGGCGATGGCCATCTCGGCCAGCGCGACCGCGAGTCCGCCCTCGCTGAGGTCGTGGCACGCACGAACTCGCCCGCCGTGGATGAGGGCGTGCAGGCGCCGGTAGCGGGCCGGGGCTGCCGGGTCGGGTGCGGGCACGGTCCAGTCGGCGGGACGGAGCTCGGGGTGCACGTGACCGAAGTGGCTGCCGCCGAACTCGACGGCGGTGGAGCCGACGAGCACGAGCGCGTTGCCGGCCTCCTTGAGGTCGGGCGTGACGGTGGCGTCGGCGTTGGGCACGTGTGCGATCGCGGTGATGACGAGCGTGGGCGGCACGGCGTGACGCTGACCGTCGCTGCCCAGGTACTCGTTGTTCAGCGAGTCCTTGCCGCTCACGAACGGCGCCGCGTACGCCTCCGCCGCGTCGCAGCACCCCTGCACGGCCGCGACCAGATCGCCGAGCGTGGTGTGGCGGCGCGGGTCGCCCCAGCTGAAGTTGTCGAGCAGCGCCACCTGCGACGGATCGGCGCCCACCGCCACCACGTTGCGGATGGCTTCGTCGACCACCGAATGTGCCATGCGCTCGGCGTCGATCAGGCCGAACCACGGGTTCACGCCGATGCCGATGGCCATGCCGTGAAGGTCGGTGGGCCGGGCCAGCACCACACCGTCGGCGTGCCCGTCGTGCCGAGCGCCCACGAGCGGGCGCACGAGGGTGGCGCCGAGGATCTCGTGGTCGTAGCGGCGGATGATGCGTTCCTTGGATGCGATGTTGGGATGCGACAGCAGTGCGAGCAGCGTGGCCGCATGATCGGCGCACTCCGGTGGTGCGGGTGCGCCGCGGGGCGGTGCAGGCATCTCGGCCACCATCGATCGTTGCGGCCGTCCGTCGTGGAGGAAGTGCGTGTCGAGCTCGAGCACCTGCAGGTCGCCGGCACGCACGCGCAGCATGCCGTCGCCGGTGAACGTGCCGAGCGCGGTGGCCTCCACGCCGTGGCGGGCGCACACGGCGTGCATGTGGGGCCATTGCGCCGGCGGCACGGCGAACACCATGCGCTCCTGTGCCTCGCTCAGCCACACCTCCCATGGCCGCAGGCCGGGGTACTTCAACGGGGCGAGCGCGACGTCGACGTCGGCGCCCACACCCTCGGCCATCTCGCCCACGGCACTCGACAGCCCGCCCGCGCCGCAGTCGGTGACCGCGGTGTACAGGCCGAGGCAGTCGGCCATGGCGTCGATGACCAGCTTCTCGACGATGGGGTCGCCGATCTGCACGCTCGCGCCGGCCACGTCGCCGGTGGTTGCGTCCATCGTGGCGCTGCTGAACGTGGCGCCGCGCAGGCCGTCGCGGCCGGTGCGGCCGCCCATCACCACCACCAGGTCGCCGGGTTGCGGACCGGGCAGCTCGGCGGCCTCCCGCGCCACACCGATGCAGCCGGCGTACACGAGCGGGTTGGCGGTGTAGCCACGGTCGTACAGCACCGCACCGGCCACGGTGGGCAGACCGATCTTGTTGCCGTAGTCGGCGACACCCGCCACCACGCCGCGCTCGATGAGCCGCGGGTGCAGCACGCCTTCAGGGAGCTCGTCAGGAGCGAGGTCGGTGGGGCCGAAGCACAGGATGTCGGTGATCGCGATGGGGTGGTGGGCGGTGCCCATCACGTCGCGGATGACGCCGCCGACCCCGGTGTTGGAACCGCCGAACGGCTCGATGGCCGACGGGTGGTTGTGCGTCTCGGCCTTCACCGCGATGGTGGTGCCGGGGACGAAGCTGACGATGCCCGCGTTGCCCACGAAGGCACTGCGCACCGACGGCGCGGCGATGGTGTCGGTGGAGTCGCGCAGCTGGCGCAGCAAGGGCGTGACCTCGCGGCCGTGGGTGGTGGTGATGCGCGCGCGGAAGGTCTTGTGCGAGCAGTGCTCGCTCCAGGTCTGGGCCAGGGTCTCGAGCTCGACGTCGGTGGGTTCCCGGTCGGCGGCACGGTAGTGGGCTGCGATGGCGTGCAGCTCGGCGAGGTCGAGCGACAGGCCGCGCTCGCTGCTGAGGGCGAGCAGCTCGCGGTCGTCGAGGGTGCGCACGGCGACGTGGTCGACGCTGCGGTCGGCGATGGCGTCGGCGTCGATGAAGTGCGGATCGATGGGGGCGTCGCCCCACCGTTCGATCACCTGGTTGGCGAGCAGCCGGCGGGCGAGGGCGGCATGATCGGCGGCCTCGATGTCGCCGGCGATCGAGAAGTGCTTGCCCGTGGCGACGGTGATCGCAGGGAGGCCGACGGTGGCGGCGGCCAACTGGACCGCGGCCGCGGTGGGGTCGGTGACACCGGGGAGCAATTCGGTCTCGATGCCGCCGGTGGGTGCGTCCCACGATGCGGTCTGCAGCAACGGATCGACGAGCACGGCCTCGAGGCTGGTGCGGTGCTCGACGGGCAGCGCGTCGTGGAAGAACACCACGTCGGCGACGTCGATCGCGGTGACGCGGGAGAGCCCCAGCGCGTGCGCATCGGCCAACAGACCAGCTGCCCGTGGGTCGGGTCCCTTGGTGCGAATGGTGAGTCGCGCTCCGGGGGCCACCGCGACGAAGCTAGGCGCGACCAGGGTCACGCGCTGTCCATGGCGAACGAAAAGTAAGCCGAAGTGCGCAACGGGTATCGTCGGTGGTCGTGACCCGTCTCGTCCTCGTCCGCCATGGAGAGTCAAACGCCACTGTCGACCGGATGATCGGCGGACCACGCACCTGCAACGGGCTGTCGGCGCTGGGCTGGCAGCAGGCCGAGCGACTGCGCGACCGATGGGCGGAACATCCCGACATCGAGCCCGACGTCGTCATCACGAGCCAGTACCGGCGGGCGTTCGAGACCGCGCAGATCGTGGTGCAGGCGTTCGGCGACCTGCCCATCGCACGCGACGACGCGTTCGGCGAGCACGACCCTGGTCCGACGTGCGACGGCCTCACCTACCGGCAGTTCACCGAGCGCTTCGGCGATGCAACCAAGGGGTGGGACGAGCACGACCCGTTCGCCACCACGTTCCCCGGTGGCGAGACCGTGGCCGCGTTCCAGTTCCGCGTGGGCGGTGCGGTGCGGCGCACAGTCGACGAGCACGCCGGTGCCACCGTGCTCGTGGTGTGCCACGGCGGGGTGGTCGACGCGGTGCTCCGCCTCGCCCTGAAGGCGCCCGCGATGGGCGCGTTCGAGATCAACACGGTCAACACGTCGATCACCGAGCTGCTGATGGTGCGGCCCAACGTGTGGCGCCTCGTGCGCTACAACGACAGCGCCCACCTCGCCGGCCTGCCGGCGCACACCAACGACAGCTGAGATGACGTCGCGCTTCGACGTCGTGGTGGTGGGCGCAGGCTCCGCCGGCGCGGTGCTCGCCGCCCGGCTCAGCGAGCACGCCGGTCGGCGAGTGCTGCTGCTGGAGGCCGGTCCTGACCACGCGGCGGCCGGCACGCCGGCGTCGATCCGCGGTCGGTCGTTCCTCGACATGCTCGCCGAGCCGGGGCGGCTGTGGCCCCACCTGCTGGCCACCCGCACGCACGGCCAGCTCCCGCGCCAGTACGCACGCGGGAGGGGCGTGGGCGGGTCGTCGGCGGTCAACGCGATGGTTGCGCTTCCCGGCGAACCTGGCGACTACGACTCGTGGGAGGCCGAGTTCGGCTGCGCCGGCTGGGGATGGCGCGAGGTTGCCCCGTGGTTCGCCCGCATCCCCATCCCGCTTGCCGCAGCCACCGAAGGCGAGCGGGGAGCCGTCGCGACCGCCTTGCTCGCGGCCGACCCGCAGGCAGAGGCAGCGTTGCTCACCCGCCACCCCGACGGCACCCGCGCGTCGGTGAACGACGTGTACCTCGAGCCTGCTCGCGGTCGCGCCAACCTCGAGGTGCGTGGCGACGCGCTCGTGCGCAGGGTGCTCATCGATCACCGACGCGCGGTGGGCGTGGAGCTGGCCGACGGCACGGTCGTCGAAGCCGGGGCCGTGGTGCTCAGCGCGGGGGCCATCCACTCGCCGGCGGTGCTGCTGCGCTCCGGCGTCGACCTGCCCGGTGTCGGTGTGGGCCTGCAGGATCACCCGTCGTACCCCATCACCCTCCTCCTGCGCGAGGGCTGTGCGGCCGCACCTGGCGCACTCGTGGTCACCGCGCTGCTTCGCGCGACGCACGCTCGCACGCACGACTTGCAGCTGCTGGCGATGAACGAAGCCGACCCTGCGGCCCCGGGCCTGGGCGTGCTGCTCGGTGCGTTGATGCTCGTGCACTCGCGGGGCACCGTGTGCCTGGCGAGCGACGATCCCACGGTCGACCCGGTGGTCGACTTCGCCATGCTCTCCGACGAGCGCGACCACGCCGGCATGCGTGCCGCGGTCGAGCTGGCCGAGCGCATCGCCCGTTCGCCGGAAATCGACGCCGTGGCCGAGGTGCTGCCCCACGACACGACCNNATGGGGGCAGTCGACGACCCGGCCGCGGTGGTCGACCCGACCTGTCGGGTGATCGGCCACCAGGCGTTGTGGGTGTGCGACGCGTCGGTGATGCCCACCGTGCCGCGTGCCAACACGCACCTCCCGACGGTGATGATCGCCGAACGCGTCGCCGCCGGGCTCAGCGCCGAGCTGCGGGCTTCCGGGCCGGCATCCTGACCGGCGCGGCGCTGGCCGACACCGACCTCGACGGCTTCGCTGCCGCCTTCTTCGCTGCCGCCTTCTTCGGTGTGGCCTTCTTCGGTGCCGTCTTCTTCGTTGCGGCTGCAGGCTCCACCGTGGCCACCAGCGGGGCGATGACGGCGTTGGCCACGTCGAGCAGTTCCTTCATGCTCTGGTGCAGGAGGTCGGTGAGCAGCCACACATCGGGCACCAGGTCGCGGTCGGCCACGAAGCCGAAGTCGAGGTTGCCGTTGTAGCT
>PMCN01000072.1:0-11911 GCA_003154135.1 Acidimicrobiaceae bacterium | reverse complement strand
ACCAGGTTGAACGGCGGGTTCATGCGGTCGGCGATGCGGAGCTGGCTGTACATGCGCATCGCGCGGGCGGCGATGGCGGGTGGGGCGAACTGCGTGAAGTCCTGCAGCGCTTCGGCGGGGATGGTGGCGAAGCTCTCCTTCGCCGCGGTCATGCTCTGCTGCACCCGCTGCAGGCGCTTGACAGGGTCGGGTTCGTTGGTGGCCAGATCGGCGAGCAACGCCGACACGCGGTTCTGGAAGCTGTCGTCCTCCTGCCCGCTGCGCACGCTGACCGGCACCATGGCGACGAGGCTCTCCTCGGGCAGGCACTGGTGCAGCTGGAGGTAGCGGCGCAACGTGCCCGAGCACACGGCCATCACGACGTCGTTGAACGTGCAACCGAACGCACGTCGCACGGTCTTCGCGTCGTCGAGAGGCACCGACGTGTACGCGAACCGGCGGTGCGGCGTGATGGGACGGTTCCAGGGAGTGCGCGGCGCGTGCGTGGGTGGCAGCGCGGGCGGGCGGTCGACGTCGTTGCCGCGCACGGCACGCAGCCGCTCGCGCATCATCTTGCCCACGGGTCCGGGCATGGGCTGTGCGGCCAGATCGGCGAGCGCACGCAGGCCGCCCGAGCGGGTGGCCGCGGCGAGCTCTCGCGTGGCGCGCACACCGAGCCGCACCATCTTCTCCGGCCGGCGCAGCAGTTCGCGGGCCGTGATGCGCAGCAGCTCCTCGTCGCTGGGCACGCACTCGGGCTGCCACGGCGCCGGGCTGCCGGTGGGCCGCGCGTCGGGGTCGGTGTCGAGGATGGCGGCGAGCATCATCGCCCCTGCCGCGCCGTCGATGGCCGCGTGGTGCACCTTCGTGAGCTGCGCGATGAGACGACCGTTGTCGACGCCCTCGATGACGTACAGCTCCCACAGCGGCCGCGTGCGGTCGAGCGGCCGGGCCACGATGCGGCTGACGGCCTCGCTGAGCTGCTGCGCGTTGCCCGGCGGGGGGACGGCGTGGTGGCGCACGTGGAAGTCGATGTCGAAGTCGGGGTCCTCGATCCAGTACGGCAGGTCGAGGCCGAGCGGCACCTCGACGAGGCGACGGCGGAACGGCGCGAGCTGGTCGATGCGTTCGAGGATGATCTCCTTCGTCGCCTCCAACCCGGCGCCCCCGGGTGCGCCCGCGGGGTCGTAGATGTTGAGCGAGCTGACATGCCCGAACGTGGTGGGCGTCTCCATGTTGAGGAAGCTGACGTCGATGCCGCTGAGCTGTCGCATGAGTGAGTCCTAACCTTTTGCGTGCTGCGCGAGTGGGAAGATCGTCGGCCATTCGGCCGCTTCGGTGAGCAGTGCGTCGCGCTCGGCGGGTGTCATCGGGGTGTAGTGCATGGCCGCCTCGATGAGCATGGGGAGGATGCCCACGTCGCCGGTGCTGCAGCACGCGTGCACACCAGGTGTGGACAGCGTGAACCGCACACCGCGGGCCAATCGCTCGGCGTCGGTGAACGGTTCGTACCAGCAGCCACGTGTGGGGGTCCTGTCGCCCCACGGCTGGTGCGCGCCCACCTTGATGGCCATCACCCCGAGGTCGCGGCGCTGTGCCTCGTCGAGCAGGGCCGCCAGATCACTGGCGTACTGCGGGTTGGCGAGCGCGCCGGCGTACACCGGCAGCATCACCGTGTCGAGGTCGTAGCGACGCACGGCTTCGAGTTGCGCGGCGGCGGTGCCGAAGTCGTGACCGGTGACGCCCACGAAGCGGCAGAGCCCCTCGTCGCGGGCCTTCAGGATGGCCTCGATGGCAGGACCGCGCCGGTCGAGCTCGGCGAGGTCGGTGACGGCGTGGGCCTGGAACACGTCGAACGAGTCGCAGCCCAGGGTGCGCAGCGAGTGCTCCATCTGCGCGCGGAGGCCGTCGGGGTTGGCCCGCGTCGACTTCTCGGAGATGAACAATCGGTGGCGCACGGCGGGCACGTGTGGCCCCACGTTGGCCTCGGCGGCGCCGTAGCCCGGCGCGATGTCGAGGTGGTTCACCCCGGCGTCGAGCGCGGCGTGGAAGCTGGCCTCGGCGACCTCGGGCGACACCCGCGCATACGCGGCACCGCCGAGGATGACGACAGACGATGAATGGCCGGTACGACCGAGACGACGGGTTGCCAGTTCGCTCACGGGCGTACTGTACGCCTGTCGGGTCGGTTGGGTGGCCCGACCTGGGTGGAGAGCGAGCGTTCGTCATGGGCTACACCAAGGGACTTCACGATCTCGGCGACGGGTGCTTCGGCTACCTCCAGCCCGACGGCAGCTGGGGTTGGAGCAACGCCGGTCTGGTGGTCGGTGACGGTGCGTCGTTGCTCGTCGACACGCTCTTCGATCTGAAGCTGACCGCCGAGATGCTCGATGCCATGAACGCGGCCACGCGGGCTGCGCCCATCGCCACGTTGGTCAACACGCACGCCAACGGCGACCACTGCTACGGCAACGAGCTGGTGGTCGGCGCCGAGATCATCGCCTCCGCCGCCACCGCGCACGAGATGAGCGAGGTGCCCCCGGCGATGCTCGCGGCACTCAACCACGCCGAGGGCGAGGTGGGCGAGCTGTTCCGTCACTTCTTCGGCGCGTTCGAGTTCGACGGCATCGAGGTGCGCATGCCCACCCGCACCTTCGAGCGCCGGCTGGAGGTGGAGGTGGGGGGCCGTGTGGTCGAGCTGGTCGAGGTCGGCCCGGCGCACACGCGGGGCGACACCATCGTGCACGTGCCCGATGCGAAGACCGTGTACACCGGCGACATCCTGTTCATCGGCGGCACACCCATCGTGTGGGCAGGGCCGCTGTCGAACTGGGTGGCCGCCTGCGATCTCATGCTCGGGCTCGACATCGACACCGTGGTGCCGGGTCACGGGCCGCTCACCGACAAGGCGGGCATCGTGGCCGTGCGCGACTACCTCGCGTTCGTCGACGGGGCGGCGACGGCGCGGCACGCGGCGGGGCTCGACGCGTGGGAAGCGGCGCGCGACATCGCGGCCGAGATCGGCGCCCACCCCGACTTCCGCGGATGGAGCGAGTTCGGGCGCATCGCGGTCAACGTCGACACCGCGTACCGCTCGCTCGACCCGTCGTACGTGCCCCCCAACGTGGTCGAGCAGTTCCGGCACATGGCCGAGCTGGAAGGCGTCGTGCCGCGCTGAGTGCGGTGCGCAACCGGCGCTCAACCGCCCGAGGCGTACTGCTCGGGGATGAGCACCTTCTTGCGCTTCTTCGGCTTGCCGCTGCGCGCGCCGATGCTCTTGCGCACGGCGAGCACCCATCCGACGATCACGGCGATGCTGAAGATGAACCACTGCACCGTGTAGCTCAGGTGGGGCGGCCCACCGTCGAGATCGGGGAACGCAACGGGCGCCAACCCGTCCGACACGGCAGGCACGGGCTGGTACTCCATCCAGTCGAGGAACACCGGCTGCACCGTCTGCGTGAACTGCTGACGAAGTGCGGTGAGGTCGACGCGACGTATCTGGGTGAGGTGCTGGGTGCCGTCGTCGGTGGCCTGGCCGAGGCCGGGCGATTGGCTGGTGCGGATGCGGCCGACCATGGTCACCTCACCCGACGGCGGTGCGGGCAGCGTGTCGGCGCCGACCGCGAAGCCGCGGTTGACGACGAGCACCGAGCCGTCGGCGAGCTGCAGGCCGTTCACCGCATCGTGGCCCGACGCGCCGTCCTGCCCGATGTTGACCACTTCGAACTGGCGGTCGGGCACGAACGTGCCGGTGACCTGCACGCGACGCCACTGCAGGTCGGCGGGGGAGCCCGTGCCGATGAGCGACGCGAACGGCACCACCTGGGCGTTCGTGCGCGCGTTCACCTCCTGCTTGAACTGCTCGTGCTCGTGGTAGCGGCGCAACTGCCAGAAGGCTGCCCACACCATGCCGGCGATGACGGCGATGCACAGCAGGTGGAAGGCGATCCACTTTGGTCTCAGCAGGAACCGGTACGACATGCGCCGCCGACGGTAGCGGTGCGAGGGCCGTCTTGGCTCGTCAGCTCAGGCGTGTGAAGTAGAACACGGCGTGGTGGTCACCCGAATCGACATGCACCTGGAACTGCGTGCCCACCGGCGCATCGACGAAGCCGACGTGGATCTCCCACTGGCCGTTGCCGTTGGCGGTGCCGGTCGCGCCGCCGTACTCGGAGGTGATGGTGATGACCGCGCCGGGCTGGGCGGTACCGGCGAAGGTGTCGGGAGCGGGGCTGCCGTTCCCAGTCTCGTACACCTGCCGCGCGCTCCACTCGTAGGTGTGCACGGTGGTGCTCGGCTCGGTGTGCGGCACGGTGGTGGTGGGTTCGTGGTGCACCGTGGTGGTCGGGTGCTCGGTCGTCTTGGTGGTGGTGGCCGGCTCGGTGCGCGGCGGCTCGGTGGGTGCCGCCGTCGTGGGCTCCACCACGTGCACGGTGGTGGTCGAGTCGTGCGTCTCGTGGGCGAGGGTGGTGATCGACCCCGGCCGCGACGGCTCGGTGGGAGGCGGCGACGTGGGGCCGACCGGGTGGTCGTCGGTGTGTCCCGGTGCGATGGTGGTGCGCGCTTGTGACGCGTGCAACGCGAGTGCCGTGGTGCCGAACAGCGCGAAGCAGGCCGCCGCTCCGAGCACCAGCGCCGCGCTGCGTCGCCCCCGCGGCGCACCGCCCATCAGGGTGGTGAGGTGTGCCGGATCGGCGATGGGACGGTGGTGTGCCACCGCGTCGTCCATCATCCGGCCGAGGTCGAAGTCGTCGTTGTTCATCGGATGTCTCCCAGCCGTGTCGCCAGTGCGTGGTGCCCGCGCGTGATGTGGGTGCGGACCGACCCGATCGAGCAGCCCATGGTGGCGGCGATCTCGCCCTCGGTCATGCGCAGCCAGTGGCGCAGCACCACCGCCGTGCGCTGCCGATCGGGCAGTGCGGCGAGCGCTGCCATCACGTCGGGCCGCGACGAGCGCCACATGGCCTCGTCCTCGGCCGAGTGCGTGGCCCCACCCTCGACGAGCGCCGGCGCGCCGCGGTGCCGCTTCACGGTCTCGTCGCGGCGATGCGAGCTGTGGGCGAGGTTGACCACGATGCTGCGCAGGTACGCGAGCCGCTTCTGGGGGTCGTCGACGCGATCCCAGTGCTCGTAGAGCCGGATGAACGCATCGTGGGCCAAGTCGTCGGCTTGCTGGGTGCTGCCGCACAGGAGGTACGCCAGCCGCGACACGTTGCGGAACTCTGCCGTGTACAGCGTGACCAACGCGGCCCTGCGCTCGTCGGTGGTGGGTCGCTCGCGCCGGCCGACGAGGCGCAGGGCGCGGACTGGTTCGCCAGTGGGGGTGCCGGCCGTTTGCACGATCATCACCCTCTACGACGCACAGCGAGCCACGATCTATGACACGCGACTCAGGTGCGGTCCCACAACATCGTCGTGGGGCTGTCGGGGTCGAGCAGCCGCCGTGCCGGCGACTGGCGGTCGATGTGACCGATGAGGCCCTTGTAGACACCGAAGCCGCAGAGCTCCTGCAGCTCGGTCGTGAAGCCGGCGACCGTGCCCAGCGGGATGCCGAGCTGCTGGTTCTCTTGCTGACGGATCCAGCCGGCGCAGTAGTTCATCGCCAGCCCGCGGCGTCGCCGGTCGGTGACGTTGGCACCGCCCCCGTGCCACAACCCGCCGTCCCACACGAGGATGCTTCCTCTGGGCATCTCGGCGCAGACGCTGTCGTAGTGGCGTCCGTACTCGGGGGAGTGGTCGGCGAGGTGGCTGCCGGGGATGATGCGCGTCGCGCCGTTGGCCTCGGTGAAATCGGTGAGCGCCCACATGCTGTTGGCGGTGACGGCGGTGTGCGGTTTTGGCACCGGGATCACCTGGTCGTCGGCGTGGATCGGTTGCGCCACCTCGCCGGGATGGATGGTGATGCTCGACAGGCTGCTCACCAGGCAACCGTCGCCCAGCAGGTGGTGCATCAGCGACAGCACCACCGGATGCACCGGCACCTGGGCGTACAGGTCGCCCAGCGCGAGCAGGTTGTACACCCGCGTCGTGGCACGCCCCTCGAAACCGTTGCCGCCGACGCCGATCTGCAGTTCGCGCTCCAGCCGGTCGATGTCGGCGTACAGCGCGTCGGCAGTCGCCACGTCGAACGCGTCGCGCACGATGGTGCAGCCGTCGCGGTCGAGCCGCTCGATGTGCGCCCCCAACTCGTCGCTCATCCGCCCACTGTGCCAGAGACGGCGGGCGAGGGCTACGGTCGTGCCCCGATGGATCCCGACCTGATCAACTCCGAATGGCTCAGCGCTGTGCTCGGCGCCGACGTCGTCATCACCGGCGACCGCCGCATCGGCGACGGCCTCGTCGGCATGAACATGCGCTACTCGCTGCAGGTGCCCGAGGGGTCGGGCCTGCCCACCTCGTTGATCGCCAAGCTGCCGTCGCCCGACCCGACCAGTCGCGCCACTGGCATCGCGTTGCGCAACTACGAGCGCGAGGTGAAGTTCTACCGCGAGGTCGCGCCGACGGTCGACATCCGTGTGGCGCACTGCTACCACAGCGACTGGAACCCCGACGACGGCGACTTCGTCCTCGTGTTGGAAGACCTCTCGCCCGGCGAGCAGGGAAACCAGATCACCGGCTGCTCGGCCGACCACTCTCGTGTGGCCGTCCTCGAACTGGCCCGCCTGCACGGGCCGCGGTGGGGCGATGCGTCGCTCGACGAGATCGAGTTCCTGTCGCGCCGCGGCCCCGACGACGCGGCCGGCTTGCAGGCGCTGTGGGGCATGTTCGTGCCCGGGTTCTTCGCCACCTATGCCAAGTACCTCGACGCCGAGGGCATCGCGCTCATCGAGCGCTTCGGCGACCGCATCCCCGAGTGGGCCGACGGGCGCACCATGCCGGCCACCGTGACGCACGGTGACTATCGGCTCGACAACCTCATGTTCGAATCGGCGCAGGGCGGCTACCCGGTGGCCGCGGTCGACTGGCAGACGCCCGGCCACGGGCCGGCCAGCGGCGACGTCAGCTACTTCCTCGGTGCCGGGCCTCCTCCCGAGGTGCGCCGCGACATCGAGCGCCCGCTGGTGGGCGAGTACCTGGCTGCGCTCGGCGGCTACGGCATCACCGTCGACGAGGCCGAGTTCTGGCACCAGTACTGCCGCGACGCATACGCCGGCATCATCATGGCCGTCGTCGCGTCGCAGATCGTGGGCAGCAGCGACCGGAGCGAGGGGATGTTCGCGGCGATGGCCACTCGCCACACCCAGCACGCGCTCGACCTCGGCAGCGAAGCCCTCATCTGACCATGGAGCTGCCCGACTTCCACATCCCGCATGCGGAGAAGATCGAGTGGATGATCGAGACGCACGGGTGGGCGATCGAGCCGGTGTCGGCGCGCACCGACATCGATCCGCCGATCGCCGGCTACGTGTACACGATCGGCTACCCGGAGGCGTTCGGCTTCCCGGAGGTGGTGGTGTTCGGGCTCACGCCGTCGGCGGCGCGTGGGCTGTTCGACATGGTCGCCGACCTGCTGCGCGCCGGCACCGAGATCCCGGTGGGCGTGGCGCTCACGGGGTTGTTCGACAACGACCTGCGCTGCCTGTTCGCACCCATCGAGCCCGATGTGGCCCGCGAGCTGTTCGTCACCGCAGTCGCGTGGCGCCGCGGCGCACCGTTCGCCGCGGTGCAGCTCCTATGGCCCGACCGCAACGGGTTCCTGCCCACCGAGGAGGGCTTCGACCGGCGGGTGGTGATGGCACAGCCCGTGGTGGCGGTCGTCGACTGAGCCCGCGGCGGCCACGCCCGTAGGCTGAGCAGGTGAACGATCTGCCGGTGTTGGTGTTCGACGGCGACTGCGCGTTCTGCTCGTCCAGCGTGCGCTGGGGGCAGCGCTGGATCCGTCGCATGCCTCGTGCCGAGCCGTACCAGTTCCTCGACCTCGACTCGCTGGGGCTCACCACCACGCAGTGCAACGCGGCGGTGCAGTTCGTCACTGCCGAGCGTCGCGTGCTGTCGGCGAACGACGCGGTCAGCGCGCTGCTGGTGGGTGCCGGCAGGGGCTGGCGGGTGATCGGCGTGCTGATGCGCGTGCCCGGTCTGCACTGGCTCAGCGGCGTGGTCTACCGCTGCGTGGCCCGCAACCGGTACCGCCTGCCCGGGGGCACCGCGGCGTGTGCGATGCCGCGGCACTGACCGCGGCACTGACTCGGTGGCGTCAGGGCCGGGAGGGCTGGTCGACGGTGCGCGTCTCGTTGAGGTCGATCAGCAACTCGTCGAGGGCCGACGGGTCGGCGGCCTGCAGGCGGATGCGTTGTGCGCAGCCGAAGCCGGCCGCCTTGACGAGCCCGGTCCAGTCGCCGTCGGGGCGGTCGAGCACGACTCGCAGCGCGGCGGTGAGCGCCGCCACCGGATCGCTGTCGTAGTCCGCCATCAGCGCCTCCACGTCGCGCTTCGTCAACACGGTCACGGNNGCGGAACGCCTCCGGGCCTTTCACGCCGACGTCCTTCCACTCGCCGGTGGCCAGCATCTCGAGCGCAGCGACCGGGTGGACGGCGGTCTGCCAGACGACAGCCTGATGGCCGTACTCGCGCATGGTCCACTCGTTGTCGACCACCTGGTACAGGTAGGTCGCGCGCGGTGCACCGTCGATGCCGATGCCGCGCACCATGGAGCCGGCGCACGTGCGGCCGCGCATGAGGTGCCCGAGCTCGGCCGGGTTGGGCAGCACCGCTGCCACCAGGTCGCGCGGCGACACGTCGTGCCCGCGCACGCTGACGGGTCGGGTGCTGTCGAGACCCAGCATGTGCAACGTGCGGAGCACTTCGATGAACTCGTCGCCGAGGCCGTACTTGAACGTCACACGGCCCACGTCGAGCCAGCGCGGCATGAGCAGCACTTCCTCGTGCTCGACGTTGACGCACGCGAGCGGCCCGATTCCCTCCGGGAACGAGAACGTCTCGGGCTCGCTGAACGGTGCCGTGGTGAACCACCCGCGGTCGCGCTCGAAGATGATCGGGGGGTTGAGGCACTCCTCGATGGTGGTCCAGATGCTGAACGTGGGTGCGAACGCGAACCCTTCGATCGACAGGTCGGAGCCGTCGCGCACGCCCACCTCGTCGATGCGGCTGAACAGGTGATCGGACGCGTACCGCGCCACGACGTCGCTGAAGCCGGGCTCGACGCCCATCCCCACGAGCGCGAGCTGTTCGCGCTGCTCCCACTGCTCGGCCACCGCGAACTGTGCGTCGCCGAGCTTCACTCCGCACTCGTGGTACGGGTCGGTGGGGTGCGGCACCGACATGTGCATCGCCATGTCGAGGTAGTGGCAGCCGGCCTCGAAGGCGGCATCGAAGATGGGCGGGTTGAAGCGCGGGTCGCACGCGTTCACCATCACGTCGGCGCGCGAGGTGCGCGCCAGTTCGACGAGGTCGATCCGGTCGCCGGCGTCGACGCGAGTACCGGTCACCCGCGGGTCGTTGGTGCGCGCTGCCGCCCGGGACGCCCGCAGGGGGTCGACGTCGGCGACGACGATCTGCTCGAAGATGGCGCGACGGGCCGCGATGGACACGATCGCGGACCCCACACCACCGGCCCCGACCACGAGCAATCGCATGACGGCAAGTTAGTCCGCGGCCCCGGCCGGCCGGGATTCGCCGTCGCGTGCGGCCTCAGTAGGCGAAGATGCGGCGACCGGCGCCCGTGCTGACCAGCGATGCGATGCGGTCGGCCAGGTAGGGGCTGAAGTGACCCCGGTAGCGCAGTTGCAGCTCGGGCAGCATCCAGTCGTTGCCGGTGACCTTGCCGCGGCACCGCGGCGAGCCGCATGAGCACTCGAACTCGTCGTAGTCGGTGCCGTCGCTCATCGCGTAGTCGTAGGTGATGGATTCGCCGGCCTCGATGTCGCGCAGGGCGATGAGCACCGTGTTGCCGCGCATGCCGCAGTTGGGGTTGCACGAGTGGTTGATGAAGTCGGCCGGCTCGGGATCGGTGGGCCCGGCGAGGTAGAGGTTCTCCTCCACCTGGATGCTGCGCGTCTGCTGGGCGAGCGGCAGGATGTCGAGCTCGTCGCGGGTGACGCAGCGGCCTCCGAAGGAGGCGATCACCTCGCCGGCAGCGATGCCCTCGACCGCGACGGAGCCGCGGCCGACCGTGCCCTGCGGTACCGGACGTGCCTTCACAGTGAAGTAGCTGACACCCATCGCTGTCCATCCTGGCGGACGATCGACGCAGTCGTCTACTCGCTGATCCGTCAGGCCGGTTGATCGGTGGATCAGTCAAGTTGTGGGGCCGGTCAGTCGACCGCCGGCGACGAGAGGGCCGGCACTACGCTGCGCTCGATGAGCGGCACCTCCTTGCGCGAACGGCTGGCAGCGGGGCGCTCGGTGCTGATGCCCGGCGTGTGGGACGCACTGTCGGCGCGGCTCGCTGCCGAGGCAGGCTTCGGCACCGTCTTCCTCTCGGGCTACTGCGTCAGCGGCACGCTGCTCGGCCTGCCCGACTTCGGCTACCTCACGCAGACCGAGATGGCGGAATCGGCTCGCCGGGTGTGCGCCGCCAACCCCGGTCTCGACGTCGTGGTCGACGCCGACACCGGCTACGGCAACCCGCTGAACACCATCCGCACCGTCGAGCTGTGGCAACAGGCCGGCGCGTCGGGGCTGTTCCTCGAGGATCAGGTGTGGCCGAAGCGCTGCGGGCACATGGCCGGCAAGCAGGTCATCGAGCGCGACGACTGGCTCGCCAAGCTGCGCGCCGCGGTGCAGCACGCCGACGGCATGCACGTCACGGCGCGCACCGACGCACGCGCGGCGGTCGGCCTGTCGGAAGCGGTCGAGCGGGCGCGGATGGCCCGCGACACCGGGGTCGATGCGCTGTTCGTGGAGGCGCCCGAGTCGATCGCCGAGCTCGAGCACATCGCCGCGGCGTTGCCCGGCACGACGCTCGTCGCCAACATGGTCGAGACGGGTCGCACGCCGCTGCTCACCCCTACCGAGCTCGCCGAGCTCGGCTTCACGCTGATCGTGTCGCCGTTGTCGGCTCTGTTCAGCATGGTGAAGGCGATGCAGCAGTCCCTGCAGCTGCTGCAGTCGGAAGGCAGCCTGCGCGACCACCTCGACCGCCTCGTCGACTTCGCCGAGTTCGCACGCATCGTCGACCTCGACGGCCACGCTGCCACCGAGCAACGCTTCCGCGCCTGAATGCCCGTGGTGGCGGGTCGATTCGTTGCTAACGTGCTCGCTCGACACGCATCACGAGCGACCCCTTCCTCCGGGCAGGGTTCCGGCAACCGGGGAGGAAGCCCCACGGTGCCTTCCCACTTCGGTGGGGATGTGGCCTGGTTCACGCCAGGCAAGCAGCTTCCTCGTGCGGCGTGGAGCTCTCCACCACGACTGCGACGAAGGAGGAACCGATGACCGGGCCGTATCGCCCTGGGCGCCCACATCCAGCGACGGGCGCGTGGATGCCGGGGCAACCCTTCGGCACCCGCAGGTTCCTCCACTTCGCTGCCGACCGACCGTTCGCGCTCGACGGCGGCATCACGATGCACGGCGTCACCATCGCCTACGAGACGTGGGGAACGCTCGCTGCCGATGCGTCCAACGCCGTGCTGCTGTGCCATGCCTGGACCGGCGACAGCCATGCCAGCGGGCCCGCGCAGGAGGGCCACCCCACCCCCGGTTGGTGGGAGGGCATGGTGGGGCCCGGCATGCCCATCGACACCGAGCGTTGGTTCGTGGTGTGCGCCAACGTGCTCGGCGGCTGCCAGGGCTCCACAGGCCCCGCATCGCCGCATCCCGACGACGGCGCGCCGTACGGCAGCCGCTTCCCGGTCATCACCATCCGCGACATGGTGCGCGCACAGGCTCGCGTGGCCGATCACCTCGGCGTGGCCCGCTGGCACTCCGTGATCGGTGGATCGATGGGTGGCATGCAGGTGCTCGAGTGGGC
>PMCN01000207.1 GCA_003154135.1 Acidimicrobiaceae bacterium | reverse complement strand
CGGCCGCGTCACCAAGATCACCAAGTGACCGACCCGGCGACCTGAGAAAGCGACACCAGACACATGGCACAGAGCATTCGCATCCGCCTCAAGGCGTTCGATCACGAGATCATCGACCAGTCGACCCGCAAGATCGTCGAGACCGTCACTCGTACGAACGCCACGGTGCGCGGCCCCATCCCGTTGCCCACCGACAAGCACCGGTACACGGTCATCCGTGGGCCGCACATCGACAAGGACTCTCGCGAGCACTTCGAGATGCGGGTGCACAAGCGGCTCATCGACATCGTCGACCCCAACGCGAAGACCATCGACAGCCTCCAGCGCATCGAGCTGCCCGCCGGCGTCGACATCGAGATCAAGATCCAGTCGAACTAGTTCAACGGCCTCTCGCGGCACCTTCGCTGCGCTACGGCCTCCATTTCCCATAGGGGGGAATCACGACGGACCCGCTGGCTTCGGCCGGCGGGTCCGTTGCTTTTTCGCGAGCAAGCCCTGCGGCGTGCATCGCCGCCGCAGTTTCGTGAATGGTTCGCAGGCCGTCAGGGCCGTGTCAGGTGCGTTTCGTACCGTGCCGGAATCGGGTCGGACCGACCCGCTGTCCTCACGAAACCGGAGTCATCCCATGTCATCCACGCACTCTCACCGCTCTGTGGCACTCGCCGCCGGCGTCGCCACGCTTTCCGCAGTCGTCGCTGCCTCGATCGGGCTCGGCGGCGCCGCTTCGGCTGCGCCCGCTCTCGACCTCCGCCCGCACACGGTGTACACCTCCACCAACAGCGCCACCGGCAACCAGGTGCTCGAACTGCGCAGCCGCGGTGGCCGCCTCACCCAGGTGGCCGCAGTCTCGACCGGTGGCAAGGGCACCGGCGGCGGGCTCGGCTCGCAGGGGGCGGTCGTGCTCGACGGTGATCGCCTCTTCACCGTCGACGCAGGCTCGAACGATGTGGCCGTGTTCGCCGTACGCGGCGACGGCGACCTCCGCTTGCTCGACCGCGCGCCGTCGGGCGGCCTCACGCCGGTGAGCCTCTCGGTGCACGGTGACATCGTCGCGGTACTCAACGCCGGTGACGAGTCGGTCACCACGCTGCGAGTCCACGGGAGCAACCTCGAACCTGTCGCCGGGTCGCACCAGGTGCTCGCCGGCGCCGGCGGAGCAGAGGTGTCGTTCGACCGGAGCGGCCGTCGGGTGGTCGTCACCGAGAAGGCCACGAGCGATCTGGTGGTGCTGCCCGTGCGGCACGGCGTGCTCGGGTCCCCGGTGGTCAGCCCCTCGGAGGGTGTCACTCCGTTCGGCTTTGCCATCGATCGTCATGACCACGTGATCGTGACCAACGCCAACGGCGGTGCTGCCGGCGCCAGCTCTGTCTCGAGCTACTCGATCGGTCACGACGGAGCACTGCACGCGGTGAGCGCGGCGGTGCCGACGACGCAGACCGCGGCGTGCTGGCTCGCCGTGTCGACCGACGGACGGTTCGCGTACGACACGAACGCCGGTAGCGGAACCATCAGCCGCTACGCCATCGGTCACGACGGCAGCATCACACTGGTCGACGCCGTCGCTGCCAGCCCCGGCGCCGGCCCGGTCGACCTCGTCGCCACGCCCGACTCGCTGTTCACCCTGAACGGTGGCTCGCACACCATCTCGCTGCACGCCATCGCCGCCGACGGATCGCTCGCCGCGGTGACCGCCGTCGCCGTACCCGTCGGTGCCACCGGTCTCGCCGCCGGCTGAGCACCGCACGTACCACCTCGCTCACGCAGGTTCGGCCCGGGTCGCTCGACCCGGGCCGTGCCGCGTCGTGGGCCTAACGTGCCGGCATGCAGCACCTCGACGCGCATCTCGGTGGTTCACGCCCCTTCGGCTACAGCTACTGGCCGCTCGCCGAGGACCACCCGGGGGTCGACATCCCGCGTGAGTCGATCCGCCTGGTCAGCCCCGACGGGGCCCTGGTGCGCGGTGTGCTCTGGACCCCACCGAACGGGCGCCCGTGGAAGACCGCCGTCATCCTGAGCCATCCGCGCGGCGACTTCAGCGTGCACTACGCCTGCCCGTTGCTCGCCGCGGCCGGCTACGCGGTGCTCGGCTTCGGCACCCGCTACCAGAACAACGACACCGACTGCCTGCACGAGCAGTGCATCGTCGACGTGAAGACCGCCTACGACGAGATGGTCCGCCGCGGCGCGGAGGCCGTCGTGCTGCTGGGCAACTCCGGAGGCGGCAGCCTGATGGCGATGGCGCAGGCCGAGTTGGGCATCGGCGACGGCTGGATCGGCATGGCCGCCCACCCGGGTGAGGGCGTGTTCATGCTGCAGGTGATCGATCCCAGCGTGGCCGACGAGGCCGACCCGTTCGCCACGGTGCCCGAGCTCGACATGTACAACCCCGACAACGGGTGGCGGCCGTGGCCAGAGCCCTGCGTGTACGACCGCGACTGGCTCACCGGCTACCGCGCCGCGCAGGTGGCGCGGGTGGCCCGCATCGACGCGATCGCCAAGGCTGCTCTCGCCGAGGCCGCCGACGCGGGAGGCCGGCTGCGCGGCATCGACGGCCACGCCGACCCGGCCACCTGGCGCGAGCACCGCCGCCGTGCGGTCTTCTCGAAGTACCACACCATCTACCGCACGCTCGCCGACCCGGCCTACCTCGACCTGTCGATCGACCCCGACGAGCGCCCGATGGGCAGCCTGTTCGCCTTCCCCGACCCCTTCGACGCCAACTACGGCCGGGGCGGCCTCGCCCGCACGATGACCTCCCGAGGGTGGCTGAGCACGTGGTCCGGGCTCTCCAGCCACGCCAAGCTGGCCGACACGATGCCCCGCGTCACCGTGCCCACCATCCTGGTGCACCCCACCGCCGACACCGAGATCCGCGTCCGCCAGGCCATCGAGATCGTCGAGGCCGCAGGTGCCACCGACCGAACCTACGTCGAGTTGAAGGGTGCACCGCACTACCTGGAAGGCCACCGCCAGGAGGCGCTGGCCGTCGTGGCCGACTGGTTGGCGAAACGGTTCCCCTGAGCGGGTTGCCGCGCGGCTGGCGGCGCCGATAGAGTCAGATCCTCGTGTGCGCCCTCGGGCGTACTGCAATCGATGTCCGTGGACGCCCCTCGCAGTTGGAACTGGGGTACCCCACGGCGACAACTTGTTTCCGGTGCTCCGCCGGCCGTATGGCCAGCGGAGCATTTGCGTGTCATCCGAAAACCCGGTTCGCCGGGTCCGACCGAAAAGGCTGCCGACATGGCACTCAAAGCGATCGTTGGCGAGAAAGTCGCCATGAGCCAGGTGTGGGTCAACGACAAGGTCGTCCCCGTCACTGTGCTGCGCGTCGAGCCCGCCCGCATCGTTCAGGTGAAGACCACCGAACGGGACGGCTACACCGCGCTGCAGGTCACCTATGGCCACCGCGATGCGAAGAAGCTCAACAAGGCCGAAGCCGGCCACTTCGCCAAGGCTGGGGTCGACGCCGGTCGCCGCCTGGTGGAGCTGCGCCTCGACTCCGTCGACGGCTTCGAAGTCGGCCAGGAGATCAAGGTCGACATGCTCGCCCAGGGCCAGCGCGTCGACGTCACCGCGGTCAGCCGTGGCAAGGGCTTCGCCGGCACGATGAAGCGTCACAACTTCGCCGGCCAGGGCGCCAGCCACGGTAACCACAAGCACCACCGTGCACCTGGCTCCATCGGCCAGTGCAGCTTCCCGGGTCGCGTGTTCAAGGGTCTGCGCATGTCGGGCCACATGGGCCACGAGCAGGTCACCAC
>PMCN01000161.1 GCA_003154135.1 Acidimicrobiaceae bacterium | reverse complement strand
AGAACGCCGCGCACGTCGGGTACATCCAGCTGAACCACCTGTCGGGCTACGCCGGGTCGGCGGGTTGGCCCGATTGGGAGTTGCCCTTCATCGAGTGGGCGGAGCGTGAGGGCTTCGAGATCGGTGTGTGCACGAATGCCGATCTCGAAGAGCACCCCGAGGTGTTGGCCGACGCTCACCTGTACCTGTCGGTGGGCCACGACGAGTACTGGTCGGCGCCCATGCGCGACACCGTCGAGGCGTTCATCGGCCGCGGCGGCAACGTGGCCTTCCTCTCGGGCAACACGTCGTTCTGGCAGGTGCGGCTCGAGGACCGCACCTCGGCAGGACCGGCGGCGCGGATGGTGGGTTACAAGGGCCGTTTCAAGGACGACCCGGTCTTCGGCACGGATCGCGAGAGCGAGCTCACCAGCATCTGGTCCGACCACCTCATCGCCCGGCCCGAGAACCACATGACCGGCGTCAGCTTCAGCCGCGGCGGTTATCACCGCATCGGCAAGCGGGTCACCAGTGGCGCCGGCGGGTACACCGTGCACCGGCCCGATCACTGGATCTTCGACGGCACCGGCCTCACCTACGGCGACGTGCTCGGCGCGGCCGGCACCATCGTCGGCTACGAGTGCGACGGATGCGACTTCACCTACCGCGACGGGCTGCCCTACCCGACGGGCGACGACGGCACGCCGGCGACGTTCGAGATCCTCGGCACCGCGCCCGCAGCGCCGTTCACGCGCACCACCGCCGCGCGGCCCCCGGCGCCCGGCGAGCCGGCCGAGGACGAGTTCGTCGCCGGCAGGCTGTTCGGCACGCGCGATCCCGCCGCGGTCGCCCGCATCGCGCACGGCCACGCCGTGCTCGGCTCCTACACGTCGCCCGCCGGCGGCACCGTGGTCACCTCGGGCTGCACCGACTGGGCCCACGGGCTGGCCGCGCGCGACGCGCAGGTGGAGCGCATCACCGCCAACGTGCTGCGCCGCCTCGGCTGAGGGCGTCGACCAGGCGGCGCCGCGACCGTTCCGCACGGGTTCTGGACAGGGCCACCGACGCATTCCGTCGGAAACCCTGCCCAGAAGCCGATCTGGCGGGAATCCTGCCCAGAAGCCGGGGCCGTTGAGCGGGGGGCCGGGCCGTTGCGGGTCAGATGCCGGGGGGGAAGTAGCCGTTGACGTCGGCGATGACGTCGGTGGGGGCCGAGGTGTAGATGCACACCTTGCCCGCCGCACCCACCTTCACGATGACCGCGTTGGGGATGGTCTGGCCGGCCACGAAGTTGAGGTTCGACGCGTTGGGGGTGTTGATGCCGCAGGGGTAGACGGTCACGAAGCCACCCGCGCCCGGGTGGGCGGCGGTCACGTTGAGCACCACCGCGATGGCGTCGGCGGGCACGCCTCCGCGGCCGGCGACGACGAACTCGGTCACGCTCCCGGCGGTGCGCGTGCCGATGCGCCACGACAGGCCGTCGACCGTCGTCGGCGACCCGACGCGCGAGTCGAGCACCCGCGCCGGGGTGAGTCCGGTGAACGTCGACGCCGCCGGGAAGTAGCCGTTCACGTCGGCGATGGCGTCGGTGGTGGCCGACGTGTAGATGCACACCGCGCCGCCCGCGCCCACCTTCACCACCACGGCGTTGGCGACGGTGCGGGCGTCGGTGAAGTTGAGGTTCGAGGCGTTGGGCGTGCTGACGCCGCAGGGGTAGACGGTGACGAAGCCGGTGCCCACCGTGTGCGTCGCGGTCACGTTGAGCACCACGGCCGAGGCGTCGGCGGGCACGCCGCCGCGACCGGCGACGACGAGCTCGGTGACGCTGCCCGCGCCGCGTGGCCCGATCTGCCAGAACTGTCCGTCGACCGTCGACGCCGAGCCGACGCGCGATTCGAGCAGGCGCGCCGGGGTGAGCGGCGCGAACGTCGACGTGGAGGGGAAGTAGCCGTTGACGTCGACGATCAGGTCGGTGGTGGCCGAGGTGTAGATGCACACCTTGCCGGCCGTGCCCACCTTCACCACCACCGCGTTGGGAACGGTCTGGCCGGGGGTGTAGTTGACGTTCGAGGCGTTGGGCGTGCTGATGCCGCAGGGGTAGACGGTGACGAAGCCGGNNTGCCCGCGTACCGCTGCCCGATCTGCCACGCCTGGCCGTCGACCGTGGAGGGTGCGCCGTAGCGCGACTCGAGCACGCGGCCTGGGGCCAGACCGACGAAGTTGCCGAGTGGCGACACCGAGAGGGTGTAACCGCCGATGCTGCCGTAGTCGCTGTAGCCGTTGGTCACTGGGTCGAGGTAGCCGACGCCGTCGATGTCGATGCGATAGGTGCCGGGGGCGATGGTGGCGTCGAAGCTGATCGGGGCAACGGTGTCGGGGTTGCTCGATGCGACCACGGTGCCCTGACTGTCGACCACCGTGACCGAGGCGTCGAGTGGCGACAACGTGGAGCGTTCGGTGAGGCTGATCGAGACCGGCCCGACGGACGTGAACTGGTACGAGTCGACGTCGCTCGCCGACGAGATCACTCCGCCGACAGTGGTGGGCAGAGTGCCCAGCGCGACGGGTGCTTGCGGGCTGCCCTCAGTGTCGGGCGCCGCACCTGTGACGCCGGCGATGATGGCGATGTCGTCCTCGTTGTTGTTGGCACCGGAGTACTCGCCCTTGCTCCACTGCACCANNCGGTGCCGTCGCCGGTGCCGTCGTGGTGGAGGCCGAACGTGTGGCCCACTTCGTGCGTGACGGCGTCGCCGATGTAGCGGGCCGAGTTCTGCAGTGCGTCGGAGAACACGTACGCCGGCGTGTCGGTGTTCCAGCTGAACGAGCCGAGGTAGGCAACGCCGCCGACGCTCGACGGGAACCAGGTGTTGGGACCGATCGCGACGCGCGTGCCGTACGACGTGTCGGCGCCGCTCGACTTCACCAGTGCGCTCGTGCCGGGGTCGGCGGTGGTGACGTTGACGTCGAACGCCGCGTACTGGTCGGCGACGAACGACCAGACGGCAGCGATGGTGTCGAGCTCGGTTCGGCTGAACGTGGACGGGTCGGCGTCGATGCTGAACGGTGCCGTGGTGATCGACGACATGCCGTACTGCGAGTTCCACGGCGTGCCGGTGGTGACGGTGCCGTCGAAGTCGAGGAAGATCGTCAGCGACGCGCTGGGCCTCGAGGCGAGCGAGAACACCTGATCCAGGCTCAGGCCCGACGGTGCGACGGCTCCCGCGAAGCCGCTCGCATCGGTGGTCGTCGGAGCGCTGTTGGCGGTGGCCGCGGCGTTCGTCGCCGGCGGGTCGTCGGCGTAGAGGAGACGCTGCTGCCGGTCGACGTACAGCGTGTGGTCGCCGCGCAGCATCGATCCCAGCTGCGCGCCGCTCAGGTGGTACGGGCGACCCACCGCGTCGAGGTTGCGGCCGATCGCGCTGAGCGCTTCGGCACCGTGACGAGGTGCGGGCGGAGGGGTCGGTGTCGGGTTCGTCGCCGCGCTGACGGGCGCGGCAACGAGCATCGCTGCCACGATTCCCACGACGGCGTCCCGTACACCCCGCATCACACGGCAACCGTATAGGTGGCTGTGATCGGCGTCCCGGGAGAGCGGTTCAACCTCGATCAGAAGTGTGTCAAGGAATCGTCAAGTTGTCGGCGCACCGTGGGATTCCGGCCTTCGCGGCCGGCGCGCGGCCCCGCGAGTGGTCAGGATCGGATGTCCTTGGTGCGGAACCACCACAGTGCTGCGGCACTGAACACGACGAAGTATGCGGCCTGCACCACCACCCCGGCGATCATGTCGTGCGAGAAGGTGTTGGCCGTGAACATCGTCGTCCACGCGTCGCTGTAGTGCGTGGGGAAGCCGTAACGAACCACGCCGAGCTGGCTGATGCTGTCGAGGATCTCGGACACGATGTACACGCCGATGGTGGCACCGATCGCGCCGGTCGCGGTGTCGGTGAGCGTGGAGAAGAACGTGCCCATCGCCAGCAGTGCGCTGAAGCTGAACGCGACGTACGCCGCGCCCAGTGCCGTACGTGCCACCAAGGCGCCGGTGCTGAGTTGGAAGCCAGCCCCGGTTCCACCGAGGGACAGACCGGGCACGTTGACGGGGTGCACGCCGAAGAGAGCGATGCCGGCGATGAGCCCGGCGATCGCGACGAGGATGGTGGCCGCCCAGATGAGCACACCCGCCACCGACGCCTTCGCCGCCAGCAGACGACCGCGCGACACCGGGCGCATCAACACGTACCGCAGGTTCCCCCACGACGCATCGCTGGCCACCGAGTCGCCGGCGATGCTGCCGGCGATGACGACGAGGAGGAAGCCGCTCATCACGCTCAACACGGCGCCCGGTACCAGCAGGCCGCTCTGCGACGCGAGGCGGAACAGGCCCTCTCCGCGATCGCCGCGGTCGGGACGGTTGCCGCGCGCCTTGATCGCGACGACGATGAGCGTGGGGAGCCCGACCAGTGCGAGGGCGATGATGAGCGTGCGCGTGCGGCGGGCCGCCTTCACGAACTCGGTGCGCAGCAGGGCGATCATGACGCCACCTCCTGCGCGGCCAGGAGGTCGAGGAAGGCATCCTCGAGCTGTTGCGTGGGCATCAGCGTCTCGAGCCGCAGCCCGGCGGTGGTGATGGCCGCAGCGAGGTCGGACCGCCGACCGTCGCGCATGTGCACCACCAGTCCGTCGCCTTGCTGCTGGACGTCGGACACCGACGGCAGCGCAGCGAGGATGGCCTGGGCCCGATCGCGATCGTCGACCTCGACGTACACCGCGCCGGACGAGCCGATGAGTTCGCTCACCGTGCCGTCGGCCACCAGCCGGCCGTGGTTGATGACCAAGGCGTGCGTGCACACCTGCTCCACCTCGTTGAGGTGGTGGCTCGAGAGCAGCACGGTGGCGCCGTCGTCGGTGAGGCGGCCGATGAGCTCGCGGATCTCGCGGATCTCGCCGGGGTCGAGCCCGTTGGTGGGCTCGTCGAGGATGAGCAGCTCGGGTCGCGAGAGCAACAGACGGGCGAAGCCGAGCCGCTGCTTCATGCCCTGCGAGTACGTGCGCACCTTGCGGTCGATCGCGCTGTCGAGGCCGGCGACGGCCAACGCGTTGTCGAGGTCGGCGTCGGCGAACGACGTGCCGCCCGCCTCCCACCACAGCTTGAGGTTGAGCATGCCCGACAGGTGCGGCACGAACGCCGCCTGCTCCACCATCGCGCCCACCCGCAGCAGCTGCGCACAGCTGGGCGTGACCGGCTCGCCGAACAACCGCAAGTTGCCGGCGGTGGGGCGCTCGAGCCCGGTGAGCATGCGCAGGATGGTGGTCTTGCCGGCACCGTTGGGGCCGAGCAGCCCGTACACCTGGCCTCGCTCGACGCTGAACGTGACGTCGTCGACCGCCTTCACCTCCCCGAACCGTTTGCACAGGCCCTCTGTGGACACGATCGGGTCACTCACTGCACATCGCCTGCCTCGTCTGGTGGGAGCGATCCGACCGTACTCCTGCGCGGGTCGCCCGCGGCCGCGGCTCGGTCACGCCCGGTCAGGGGCCCCCGAGCAGTACAGCGCCGCCATCGCGTGGGCGTGTACTCGGTGTTGAAGAGCCTCGACAGCGAGGGCGCACGCCGCACGGGTGCGAGCGTGCCGCCGAGTGCATGGCGCCCGATGGTGGCGGTGCACCTACGCTCGCGGGTGATGCGTGTGCTGATCGTGCTGTCGACCGACGCACGGCGCGGCGCGGAGATCGAAGGTCAGTCGCTCGCCGCCGAGCTCTCGGCCGCCGGAGTGACGACCACCGTCGTCGCCCTCGCGGCCGAAGCCGTGGGTGCGGTGCGGCTCGACGTGCCGGTGCTGGGTCGTACACGGCTCGGTGTGGCCACCCTGCGCGCGCTGCGCGCACGTGCTCGCGACCACGATGTCGTGGTGGCCTACGGGTCGTCGACGCTGCAGGCATGTGCGCTCGCGCTGCTGGGGGCGCGCACACCGTTCGTGTACCGCAGCATCGGCGATCCCGCCGAGTGGGTGCGCGGTCGCCGGCATGCCGCGCGCACCGCGTGGTTCATGAAGCGCGCGGCGCGGGTGGTGGCGCTGTGGGACGGCGCAGCACAGTCGATCGTCGAGGTCTACGGGTTGCCCGCCGAGCGCGTGGTCGTCATCCCGAACGCGCGTTCACATCAGGAGTTCCTGCCGCCCACGCCCGACGAGCGCCGAGCGGCTCGCCAGCGCTTCGGGGTCGTCGGAGCGGAGTCGCTCGTGGTGGTGGTGGGTGCTCTCAGCGACGAGAAGCGTGTCGATCTCGCCGTGCACGCGGTGGCCCGGGTGCCAGACGGAAAGCTGCTGGTGGTGGGCGATGGCCCCCGCCGCAGCTCGCTCGAGTCGTTGGGCCGCGCCGAGCTCGGCGCGCGAGTGGAGTTCACCGGAGCGCTGCACGACGTGTTGCCCGTGTACCACGCGGCCGACGTGGTGCTCATGACCAGCCGCACCGAAGGGATGCCGGGCGTGCTGCTGGAGGCCGGGCTGGTGGGGGCGCCCGTGGTCGCCACCGACGTGGGCGCCGTGTCGTGGCTCGTCGAGCACGGAGTACGGGGCGAGGTGGTGCCGGTCGACACCGATGCCGACGGTCTCGCCGCGGCCGTGCTACGCGTGCGCACACAGGTTGCTCCCCCCAGTGGAGAGTCGTCCGCTGCCCGTCTGGCCGGGTGTCGGTGGGACGATGTGCGGCCACGCTGGCTCGACTGCCTCGGCCCGCTCGGTCAGGCCAGGAGCGGCGGGCGGCCGCCTTGAGCCGAGCGCGACAGCCGGTCCGTGTGGCCGGCACCCCCGCACCGCCTGCGCCGGCGGCGACCCTGATCCCGCGGCGGGAGCGCGTCGAGCTCGCACCGGGTGGCAGCGTCGTGGCCGCTGGCCTGAGTTTGTCGCCGCACCGCCGTCGCACTGCGGCCGGCGCCCCGGCACAATGACCCCATGGCCATTCGGCAGACGCATCTCGACCGGCTCCGCGACGGCAGCTTCGACGTCCTCGTCATCGGCGGCGGCATCAATGGTGCCGTCACGTCGGCGGCGCTCGCCGGCCGTGGCGCTTCGGTCGCGCTGATCGATCGTGGCGACTTCGGCCACTTCACCAGCCAGGAGTCGTCGAACCTGGTGTGGGGCGGGTTCAAGTACCTCGAGCACTACGAGCTGTGGCTCGTCTTCACGCTGTGCCGGTCGCGCAACCGGCTGATGAAGGCCTACCCCGACAACATCAAGGAGCTCCCGTTCCTGGCCGCGCTCGACCAGAGCTCCCCGTACTCCCCCCATTTCGCCGCGCTGGGTGCGCTCGGGTACTGGGGAATCGGGAGCTTCCGCACCAAGCCACCGAGGCTGTTGGACCCCGCCGCGGTGAAGGCCGAGGAGCCCGTGATCGACACCACCACGGTCCGCGGGGCGATCGAGTACCGCGACGCCTACCTGAAGGACAACGACGCCCGCTTCGTGTTCTCGTTCGTCCGGTCGGCCATCGAGGCCGGCGGCACCGTGGCCAACTACGTCGAGCTGACATCGGCCGAGCGCGTGGCCGGCAGGTGGCACGTCGGCCTCCGTGACCTCGAGACCGGAGCGACCTTCGACACGAGCGCCCGGATGCTGATCAACGCGGCGGGGCCCTTCGTCGACGGACTGAACGCCGACTGGGGCCTCCGAACCGACCACCGGATCGTCTACTCCAAGGGCATCCACCTCATCGTTCCCCGGCTGACGACACGGGTCCACGAGCGGGTGCTGGCCTTTTTCGACGACACCGGCCGCCTCTTCTACGTCATTCCCATGGGCATGCGGTCGGTCATCGGGACGACGGACACCCGGGTCGATGACCCCTACACACCGATCGACGACGACGACCGCACCTTCCTGCTCGACCAGATCAACAAGCGCCTCGACCTTCCCCGGCCCCTCACCTTCGACGACATCATCGCCGAGCGCTCCGGGGTCCGGCCGCTGGTGGTGGCATCGGGAGGCGGCGACAAGACCGATGTCGACTGGACCTCCCTCAGCCGCAAGCACGAGATCGAGGCCGACCCCTCCAAGCAGGCCATCACCATCTTCGGGGGCAAGCTGACCGACTGCCTCAATGTCGGCGAGGAGGTCGCCGACGCCGTGGAGCGGCTGGGCCTCCCCCTCGAGCCCGACCTCGGCAACTGGTACGGCGAGCCGGCGGCCGATACCCGGGCCGAGTTCTACCGCCAGTCCCGCCTCATGCGGCTCGACGACCTCCGTGACAAGCCCGAGGTCGAGCCGTTGTCGGACCGCCTGTGGCGCCGGTACGGCCGCCGCGCCTTCTCCATGCTCGAGGCCATCCGCGAGGACCCGACCATGGGCCAGGAGATCATGGGCAGCACCGACTACCTGCGCGTCGAGCTCCACCTCGCCGCCAGCACGGAGATGATCACCCGGCTCGAGGACTTCATGCGCCGCCGCTCCAAGATCGAACAGGTCGTCGCCGATGCCGACATCGTCGACTCCACCGGGCTGCGCGAAGTCGCCGAGATCCTCTTCGGTGATCGCGCCGACGAGAAGCTGGACGAGTACTTCATGTCGCGGCCCGGCCCCCGGTAGCCACGACCTCGTCAGATCCAGACCCACCCCGAACCCGGGTGGCAGCCGGTCACGCGCTCAGATGTAGTCGCGGCGCTTCAGCCAGGCGAACGAGCCCCAACCGGGGAGGATGGGCAGCCAGAAGGTGGCGAACCGGTAGAGGAAGACCGCAGGAATGGCGATGGTGTTGGACATCCCGGCGGCGACGAGCCCCGCGATGAGCGCCGCCTCCATGGCGCCGAGGCCACCCGGGGTGGGCGCTGCCATTGCCACGGCTGCGCCGGCGAGGTACACCGCGCCGACCGTGGCGAAAGGAAGCGCCCCACCGAAGGCCAACGTGGCCAGGTACAGGCACACCAGGTAGGAGAGGGTCACGATTGCTGAGCCGCCGAACAACATCGCGATCTTCCCCGGGCGGTGGATCACCTGATTGACGCCGTTGACGGCCCGCCCGAAGATCGGCAGCACCTTCTCCTTGAGGAGTCGCCGGGTCGAGGGGACGGCAAAGGAGACGATGGCGAGCACGGCGACCACACCGGCACCGACGAGGAACCACTTGGGGTCGGGAAGGCTGAAACCCTTGAACGCCTCGCTGCCGGCCCACACGATGAACACCAGCGTCATCAGCAGATGCACCACGAACCCACCGGCGGTGTTCAGGCTGATCCCCGTGACGGCAACGGCCTGGTCGACCCCGCTCTTCTGGAGGAAACGGACGTTGAGCGCCATGCCACCGATACCGGCCGGGGCCAGCTTGCTGGCGAACGACGAGGCCAGCTGCGCCACGAACGTCCGGCCGGCCCGCAGCCGGTCGGGCACACCTCCCGCCAGCGAGACGCCGGCGCCGACATAGGTGACCAGGGACACGACGAGCATCGGCGGGAACCACGCCCAGTTGGCCTCCCGGATCTGGCGGAAGACGCCAGGCAGGTCGGCGAACTGCGGGAGGAGGAAGTAGAAGACCGCGGCCAACATGACGGCGGTGAACACCATCTTCTTGTCGACCCGCTGCAGGGACTCGTAGTGGACGTCGGAGATCCCGCACTGGTCCATCACCTCCTGCTGGACGCGCTTCAGCAGGTCGCCCTGCTCCTTGAGCGCGTCCTGGGTGGCGCCGCTGAGCACACCCATCTGCATCCGGGGCAGTGCGTCGGCCATGGCATCCGCGCCCAGGGAGGCGATCCCCGATGCCACCGCACGCTCCGGTCCGACGGCGACCGCCAGTGAGGCCACGAGCTGTGCCACGTCCGCGTTGAGGAGCACATCGCTGGCCGCCAGCTCGGAGAAGCCGAAGTCGATCATCCACGGCTGGTCATCGTTGTCCAGGAACACGTTGGCCCGCCGCAGGTCCCGATGGGCGATGCGGTTGGTTCGGAACAGGGCCACCTGGCCCCAGATCGCGGCCAGCACGTCGTCGGTGAGCCGCCCCGGCGGCACCGAGTCGATGGACGAGCCGTCGATCATGTCCTGGGCCAGCAACATCGAGTCCGTGCCGACGTCGACCACGGCCCGGATCCGCGGGGTCCGGACGCCCACGTTGCGGGCGTGCAGTGCGACCAGCGCCTCGTGCTCGATGGTGCGGCGCAGCGACGAGAAGGGCCGCTCGTCGCCGACGTCGCGGAGCCGCAGGTAGCGGTAGATCCGGAACAGCAGGTCGGCGGCGCGTTCCTCCTCGCCCAGGACCTTGACGAACACCCCGGTGCCGTCCTCCAGGGTGGCGAAGTACGGCGTGGATCCCCGGGCGTCGACCTTGGCCCGTTGCAGCGCCGCGATGGGAACGCCGGAGCCGACCAGCGCGGCCCGCACGGCAGCGATGGTGGGCCGCCGGTCGGGGCGGCCGAAGGCCAGCAGGACACCGCACCCGACCATGGCACCGAGGGCCAGCCCCACGAACAGGTCCACCGGCAGCTTCGGGGACACGACCAGTTGCAGGACGACGACGGTGGTCAGCGAGATCGACCCGGCCCGCTTCCACCGATCCGACACGAACGGGCCGATGATGATGCACAGCGCTGCGAGCTGGGCGGCGCTGGCGGTGGTGGGCGCGGTGGCGGCGTCGATGTGGGCCCGGCGTCCGATCTCGTTGACGAGGTCGGGGAGTCGGCTGTCGAGCCACCACCCCAGGAGCCGCATCAGCACGCCGGAAGCGACCGACCCGGCGACGAGGTACCAGAACAACCGGAACCGCCTGGTGACGAGCGGCAGGACGATCGCCAGAAGCGCGATCACCAGAATGAGCATGGTGTCGATACCGGCCAACACCCGGGTCACCGGTGCATTGAGGAAGCCCACCAGCCGGAGCAGGTCCTGCTCGAGGCCGGTGATGGCGTCGCTGGCCCACCTGGTCAGGCCGAACAGCAGCAGCGCGGCAACCGCGAAGCCGACGAGCCGGAGCGCGTCACGCGGCGACCGTTCGTAGCCCCGGATCTCCTCCTGGACCTTGTGCCGGCGGGCCGAGGTCACCGCGAGCCCCAGGGTTCGGTTGGATGGGCGGGCAGGTCGGCGCGGTACATGGCACAGGTATCGGCGGCGTCCATCGTCGGGCCGCGATCGGGAGACCCTAATCCGGCGCGATCGGACCGCCCGGCAACCCGCCGCGCAATTCCGGCGAGCGGCGGGCCGGCCGTGGCACCCTTGTCCGGTCACCGACGGAGGGAGCAAGGAGCGGTGGGGCGACCTGAACCGATGGATCTCGGACCCGGATCGCTGTTGTGGAGATGGTCGGGCGATCACCGGCTGGGCGCGACCGGCCTGGCGGCGGGCCTGCTGCAGTTGATGCACCCCGGGCTGGGCGCCGGCGTGGTGGAGCATTCGGCGTTCTTCACCGACCCGTGGGACCGCATCATCCGGTCCATCCCCGAGATCGTCGGCGTGGTCTACGACGGCCCCGACGCGGAGGCCACCGGCCATCGTGTCCGGGACTACCACCGCGGGATCAAGGGTGTCGACGACCAGGGACGGCCCTACAGCGCGCTCAAGCCCGAGACCTTCTGGTGGGCTCACGCCACCTTCCAGTTCTCCGTCGAACAGGTCGCGGACCGTTTCGACCACCGTCAACTCGGATCGGCCGACCGAGAGCGGCTCTACCGCGAGGGCGTCGAGTGGTACCGGCGCTACGGGGTATCGATGGCGCCGGTGCCGGCCGACCGCGCCGCCTTCGCGGCGGTGTGGGACCACTACTGCAGCGACGTGCTGGAGATGACGGTGGCGGCCGAGCGGGCGATCGACATGGCACTCCACGACAAGATCACCGGACTGCCGGGGTTCCCGTGGTGGACCACACCGTTCCAGCGCGAGGTGATCACACCGCTGCTCCGGCTCACCTCGATCGGCGGGTTGCCGGCCACGGTGCGTACCCGGTTCGGCATTCCCTGGAGCGCTGTCGACGCCGCCGAACTCAAGGCGTTCGAGGTGTGGCTGCGGGAGTCGTGGCGCTTCATGCCACGATCACTCCGCTTCGGGCCCCGGGCCGCTGACGGGTGGAAACGTGCGACGCGGTCCCGACAAGCCGCCTGACGAGCGCCGGGACTGCCGGCACGGCCCACACGAACCGAGC
>PMCN01000131.1 GCA_003154135.1 Acidimicrobiaceae bacterium | reverse complement strand
CCGGTGCTGACGATGACCACCACCGGGTTCTCGAGGTGGAAGCGCTCGCGGTCGGAGTGCCAGGCCACCGAGTCGCGGCCGTCGCGGTAGAGGTTGAAGCCGATCGAGTCGAACGGACGGTCGTAGCGCACGCGCAGCGCATCGCGCGCCTCGGTGAGCACGGGGAGTGGCTCGGGCTCGTCGCCGGCAGTGCTCCACCACGCGGTGAGGCGCGGCTCGGGCAGCAGGCGGTCGAACATCACCACCTCGCGCTGGCTCCACGGCAGCTTGGCCACCAGTTCGGCGAACACGAGGTCGGCTCCGGCCAGCCAGCGCGGCAGGTGGTCGACCCACGACTCGGCATCGAGCCAGGTGCGGGTGATGCCGTCGAAGGATGGATCGACCCGCGGCTCGTCGAACGCGAACAGGCACTGCTGCCAGATGAGGTCGGCTTCGGTGATTGAGGTCATGGCGAGCCATCATCGCGCGGCGAACACACGTTCGCAACACTTGCAGCCCGCCCCGACCCGTAGAGTCGCTGCGTGCCCATCCGGATCGACGCCGCCGACGACCCGCGCATCGCCGACTACGTGGGCCTGCGCGACCGCAAGGAGAGCGACGAGTTCCTGATCGCCGAGACCCCCGTCGTGGTCGAGCGCCTGGTCACCTCACCGCTCACGGTGCGCTCGTTCCTGTTCACACCCAAGGCCTACGAGCGCATGGAGCCCACCGTGGCCGGCCACGATGCACCCGTCTACGTGGCCGAGCGAGACGTGCTCGAAGGCATCACCGGCTACGACGTGCACCGGGGGGTGCTGGCCTCGGCCGACCGGCCACGATGGCCGAGCCTGCTCGACGTAGCAGTGAGCTCGAGACGACTGGTGGTGCTCGAGGGGAGCAACGACCACGAGAACATCGGCGCCATCGCTCGCTGCGCCCGGGCCCTCGGCTTCGACGGCATGGTGCTCGATCCCACGTGCGCCGACCCGTACTACCGGCGATGCGTGCGTGTCTCGATGGGCGAGATCCTGCACCTCCCCATCGCACGCAGCGGGCTGTGGCCAGAAGGTCTCGACACCCTCGCCCGATCGGGCTTCCAGCTGTGGGCGCTCACACCAACGGCCGACGCGCAGAGCCTGTTCACGATGAGCATGCCGGAGAAGGTCGCGTTGCTCGCCGGCGCAGAGGGACCCGGGCTCACCGACGGGGCGCGCAACCGCGCGCACTACGACGTGCGCATCCCCATGCACCACGGCGTCGACTCGCTCAACCTCAGTCACGCCCTCGCCATCGCGATGGCTGCCGTCTCGCCGCCGTTGCCGGCACCCGACTGAATCACCGTCCCGACGAGATGCGCGGGCGTTCCTTCCAGAGCTCGAACGCGCCCAGCAGACCCGCGTTGGGGTCGATGACCGTGACGCGCGCGGGCAGGTCGATGGTGAGGTGCTTGGTGTTGCCGCCGCCGATGTAGAGGTGGTCGAAGAGCAGCAGCGCGTCGAGTGCCTCGATGGCGTCGGCGACTCGCTTGTTCCACTTCTTCCTGCCGATGCGCTTGCGGGCCACGTCGCCCAGTTGCTCGTCGTAGGTCTCGCCCTTGCGGAACGGGTGGTGCGACAGCTCGAGGTGCGGGCCGAGCACGCCGTCCTCGAACACCGACGAGCCGAAACCGGTGCCGAGCGTGATGACCACCTCGAGGCCCTTGCCCTTCACGGTGTCGAGACCCTGCATGTCGGCGTCGTTGAGCACGCGTGTGGGTGTGCGGAACGATCGTTCGACCGCGCGGCCGAGGTCGAACCCGTGCCACAACGCCACCAGCGCGGGATCGATGTCGCTGTCGGGCCCGGCGGCGCGCACCAGGTTGGGCGCGCTGAGCACCTTGCCGTGGCGCACCACTCCGGGGAAGGCCACCGAGACACGGTCGAACTCGGGCAGTCCCTTGGCCATCGTGCGCAGGTTGGCCAGCAGCACCTTCGGCGGGCAGGGGTACGGGGTGGGCACGCGCACACGGTCGTGCACCATCCGGCCCTTGCCGTCGAGCACCGAAGCCTTGAGGCCGGTGCCGCCGATGTCGAAGGCGAGCGTGGTGGGCGAGAGGGGAGGGCGCGTCGTCACGCGCAGCACGCTAGAGCGAAGGGCGTGCGATGTACACCGCACGCCCGCCGGAAGCGCAGCGGGCGCTCGCGGTACTCCTTCATCGACGGGCGAGCCGGCCGACGATGCGCGAGGTCGACGTTGGGGGGTGGAAGCGACCTCCGCCGCCACAGCCGGTACCGGCCGTGGGCTGAGCGACGAGCCGAGTCGCGTGGGTCTAGGGTCCGCGACGATGAGTGCCCCCGACGATGCATCCGACCACACCGCACCGCCGGACGGCGTTGCGTTCGGCGAGCCCGGCATCGACCCCACCTTCGCGGCCGGCGACAAGGACGCGGTGACAACCGCGCTGGGTTCGAGCCGGGTGTGGGCCACCATCGGCGGCGGCGTGCTCAACGAGGTGTTCTGGCCCACCACCGGTCGTCCGCAGCTGCGCGACCTGGGCTTCCTGGTGAGCGGCGACGGGTTCTGGACCGAGGTGAAGCGGGTGGCCGACTACACCGTGCGCACGGTGGACGACGCCGTGCCGCTGGTCACGGTGGTGCATCGTCACGAGCGCTACAAGCTCACGCTCGAGTTCGTGTGCGACCCCTGCCGCGACGCGGTGCTCGTTCGCCACTCGCTGCGCAACCCGCACCCCGAGCTCGGCCCACTGCAACTGCACGTGCTGGTCGCCCCGCACCTCGGTGGCAGCGGACACGACAACAGCGCGTTCGCCGTCGACGGCATGCTGCAGGCGGTGCACGGCGAGGAGGCACTCGCGGTGGTCGCGGCCAACGGTTTCACGCGCACGAGCGCCGGCTACGTCGGCGCGTCCGACGGTTGGCAGGACTGCGAGCGGCACGGCGCCCCGACGTGGGAGTTCGCACGCGCCGAGCACGGCAACGTCGCCCTCACCGGCACGCTCGCCGCACCCGCGGGCGAACTGGCCATCGGTTTCGCCACCACCATCGGCGGCGCGGTCACCCTCGCCAAGGGATCGCTGGTGGAGGGTTTCGAGGCAGTGGCCGCCTCGTTCACCGAGGGCTGGCGACAATGGGCGCAGTCGGCCTCGCTGCCCGCCGGCACCGACCTGATCGACGCGGTCGCGCGAACCAGCGCGATGGTGCTGAAGGTGCACGAAGACCTCACCTTCCCTGGAGCGATCGTGGCCAGCCTCGCCACTCCGTGGGGATTCGCCCACGACGATCCGGGCGGCTACCACCTCGTCTGGCCCCGCGATTGCGCCGAGACCGGCCTCGCGCTGGCAGCACTCGGGTTGTTCGACGACGCCCGCCGCGTCATCCGCTTCCTCGCCGCGACGCAGAGCACCGACGGGCACTGGCCGCAGAACTTCACTCCCGAGGGTGCCGTCTACTGGCGCGGGTTGCAGCTCGACGAGACCGCCCTGCCCGTGGTGCTGGCGTTGAAGCTGCACGAACTGGGCCAGTTGCAGCTCATCGACGAGCCGCTCCTCGTCGCGATGATCCGCCGCGCGTGCACCTACCTCGCAGCCAACGCCCCGTTCACGATGGAGGACCGCTGGGAGGAGTCGGCAGGCGCGAGCCCGTTCACACTCGCCGTCACCGTGGCGGCGCTCGCCGGGGCAAGCACCCTCGGCTGCCTCATCGGCGACGACGCCGAGTACGCCGCGTCACTCGCCGACTGGTGGCACGCCCGCCTCGAGTCGCTCGTCTACGTCAGCCGCACACCGCTCGACACGCGACTCGGCACCGCCGGCCACTACGTGCGCATCGCACCGGCCGGTGGCGACGATCCGCAGCGCCGCATCGTGGTGGCCAATCGCGGCGGCGAGGAAGTCGATGTGGGCGAAATGGTCGGCCTCGAGTTCCTCGCGCTCGTGCGTCACGGTCTGCGAGCGGCCGACGACCCGCGCATCGTCGACACGGTGACCGTGGTCGACCACGTGCTGCGCCGCGAGCTGGCCGATGGCCCGTACTACTACCGCTACCAGGAGGACGGCTACGGCGAGCACGACGACGGCGCCCCCTTCGACGGCACGGGCAGCGGCCGGTTGTGGCCGCTGCTGGCAGGTGAACGGGGGCACTACGCCGTCGACGCCGGCGACGACGCCGGGCCCTACCTCGACGCCATGGTGGCGTCGCGCTCGCTCGGTGGGCTCATCCCCGAACAGGTGTGGGATGCGGAACCCATCGGCCCTCGCCGACTGGCCACCGGTCGCCCCACCGGCAGCGCGTGCCCACTGGTGTGGGCGCACTCCGAGTTCATCAAGCTGCACGCCGCGCACCGCACGGGCGCGCATGCCGACCGCCTCGACGCGGTGGCCCAGCGCTACCGCACCCCGCCTGCGCTCACCGTGGCACACCTGCGGAACGAGATCGAGATCGACCTCCCCGCATGCACGTTGCGCGTCGATGCTCCGGCCCCGTTCGTGCTGCACGCGGGGGCGGCCGACTGGCAACAGGTGAGTGACGTGCCGTCGACACCGGTGGGGCTGGGCATGCACGGGGCCGTGGTGCCCGCCGCGCTCGTCGCCGCGGGTGCCACCGTCCGCTGGACCCGCCGCGACCTCGCCACCGGCGAGTGGGACGACAGCGACCACGTCGTGCACGTGTCGTGACGTCGTGAGTCGTGAGTCGTGAGTCGTGAGTCGTGAAGGTGACCTCGTGACGACATCGCTCACTCGGGATCGGGTGAGCCTCCGTGCGCCAGGAACCGTTCGCGGTCGTCGTCGTCGGGCCACGGCTCGCCCTGCGACTGCCACCACTCGTAGTACTCGGCAAAGGTGAGCGGCTCGACATCTGCGCCGGGGTCGTCGGTGAAGCCGAACGCGTACCCGCACCGCACGCACGACTCGTACGACGGGTAGCCGAACGTGTCGCGGTACGGGGGCGACACGCTGTCGAGGTCGGTGGTGGGCGGCCACGTGTCGTACGGCCGGTACTGGAGCGCCCGCACGCGACACACGGGGCAGACCAGCCGTTCGTGGGCGTGCAGGTGCAGGTGCGGATGCTTCATGTGATCGTCCCCCGGCGCACCGTAGCGGGCGGCGGAGGCGGTCACTGCAACGAGTCGATCACCTCGCGCAGCGCCTCGATGGTGACCTTGGGGTGCACGATGCACACGCGCAGCAGCGGGCGACCGCGGAACTCGCTCACCGCGATGAAGAAACGACCCGCGGCGAGCTGCTCGCGGCTCCACCGCTCGTAGTCGGCCCGCTCCCATCCGTCGCGTGTGAACGTGACGATCGACAAGGTGGTGGGCGCGAACAGGCGAAGGTGCGGTGCCCCCTCCACCTCGGCGGTGAACTCGTGCGCAGTGCGCAAGCAGGTGTCGACTGCATCGCGGTAGGCCTGCACGCCGTTGGTGGCAAGACTGAACCAGAACGGCACCCCGCGAGCGCGACGCGTGAGGTGCACCGCATAGTCGGCGGGGTTCCACTCCTCAGGGCTCACCTCCACCGCTTCGAGGTACTCGGCGGTCTGCGTGAACGCGGCACGGGCGATGCGCACGTCGCGATAGAGCAGCGCACAGCAGTCGTACCCGGCGAACAACCACTTGTGCGGGTCGACCACCATCGAGCGCACCCGGTCGAGGCCGGCGAGCAGGGTGCGTCCCTGCGCCGACAGCACTGCGGCGCCGCCGTACGCGCCGTCGACGTGCAACCAGATGCTCTCCCGGTCGGCGACGTCGGCGAGTCCGACGAGGTCGTCGACCATGCCGAGGTTGGTGGTGCCTGCAGTGGCGGCGACGGCGAACACGGGCGCCCCGCCCACGGCACGGTGCTCGGCGAGTGCGACCTCCAGGTCGGGGGCGCGCAGCCGCCCGAACTCGTCACCGTCGGCGAGCACGACGTCGACGTCGAGCACGCCGGCGACCATGCGGATCGACGAATGGGCCTGCTGCGCACACACCAGCGCCAGGCGCTCGCGGCCGTGTCCGGGGTGCTGCGAACGCCACCAGCGACGCGCCGCTGCCAGGCCGGCGAGGTTGCCGGGCGTGGCGCCGCTGACGAAGACACCACCCGCGTGCGGGCCGAGGCCCACCTGCGCGCACAGCCAGTGCAAGGTGTGGTTCTCGGCCGCGATGCCGCCCGCGCCTTCGAGCCACCAGTCGGCGATGACGTTCATGCTCGACAGCATCACGTCGGCCGCGAGCGAGGCGGGGGTGGCGGCCGACGGGATGAAGGCCAGCACGTTGGGGCTCGACACGTTCATCGAGTTGGCACCCACCACGTCGCGCAGCAGTGACACCGCCCCGGCGGGCCCGATGCCCTCGTCGGTGATGCTGCCCGCCAGTGCGGCGTAGAGGTCGGCGGCGGGAGCCGGCGACGACAACGGCTTCACCGTCGTCAGCTCGTGCTGCACCACTTCCAGCGTCAGCCCGACGAGTACTGGATCCTGATCGTGCATGCACCGATCCTTGCAGGCCGCCGCGCGGCTCGGTGGAGACGATGGGACTCGAACCCACGACTTCTTGCATGCAAAGCAAGTGCTCTAGCCAACTGAGCTACGTCCCCGTGGCGGCGCTCAGGATATCGGCTCGGGCGCCACCACCGACCCCCCGAACTTTGGCGTTGAAACGGGCCAGGAGGCCGCCCCAGCGCCAAAGTTGGGATGGGGGTGGGGCGTTCGACTCCGATCGGGTGAGTGCCGATCCGTAGTCTCCTCGGATGGCTCGCATCAAGTTCGGCACGTTCCTGGCACCTCACCATCCCATCGGCGAGAGCCCGACGCAGCAGTTCCGGCGCGACCTCGAACTGGCGACGCACCTCGACCGGCTTGGCTACGAGGAGTTCTGGGTGGGCGAGCACCACTCCACCGGTTGGGAGATGATCGCCAGTCCGGAGATGTTCCTCGCCTCGGCGGCGATGGTGACGCACCGCATCAAGCTCGGCACGGGCGTGGTGTCGCTGCCCTACCACCACCCGTTCAACGTGGCCCAGCGGATGGTGCAGCTCGACCACATCAGCGGTGGACGGGCGATGTTCGGCAGCGGTCCAGGCGCGCTCCCCAGCGACGCCCGCACGTTGAGCATCGACCCGATGACCCAGCGCGACCGCCAGGACGAGGCGCTCGGTGTCATCATCCGCCTCCTGCGCGGTGACGAGCGCTTCTCCCACGACAGCGAGTGGTTCACGTTGCGCGAGGCCGCGCTGCAGATCCTGCCGCTGCAGGACGACATGGCGATGACCACCGCCAGCAGCATCTCGCCGTCGGGCATGACCCTCGCCGGCAAGTACGGCATCGGTGCGCTCAGCATCGCCAGCACCAGCTCCGAAGGCATCCAGGCGCTGCCCACGCAATGGGCGTTCGCCGAGACCGCGGCAGCCAAGCACGGCCAGGTCGTCGACCGCAAGAACTGGCGCGTGATGATGGCCTGGCACATCGCCGAGACGCGCGAGCAGGCCAAGGCGGAAGCGATGCTGGGCCTGCAGAAGTGGCACAACGAGTACAACGTGAAGGTGCTCGGCCGGCCCGGCGCACAGTGGGTCGACGATCCCGAGGAGCTGTACGCGCAGGTGGCCCAGGGCGGCGCCGAAGGTGGCGGTGCTGCTGTGATCGGTACGCCCGACGACCTCGTCGAGGCGATCCTCAACCTGCAGGAGCTCACCGGTGGCTTCGGTGTGGTGCTCGGCTTCTCGCACGACTGGGCCAACGTAGAAGCCACGCGCCGCTCGTGGGATCTCGTGGCCCGCTACGTCGTGCCCGCGGTCAACGGCCAGCTGCGCGCGCAGATCGCGTCCGCCGACTACGTGGCAGCCAACAAGACCGAGCTGATGGCAGGTGCCACTGCTGCCGTGATGAGCAAGATCATGGGCGACGAGAGCGCCGCAGCCGCGATGGCTACCACGATGCAGCAGATGGCCGCGCGCATGGCCAACCAGGAGAACGACCCGGTGTTCCGCCCCGGTGGCGGGTTGCCCACCGCCGGGTGACGCCGGTCAGGCGGCTTCGCACACGGCGTTGCCGCCGTTGAGCGCCACCTGCACACGGTCGCCGATGCCGAGGTGATCGGCATCGCCCTGTCCGACGTCGATGCTGACCAGCCGGTCGATCACGTCGAGGCGCACGCCCACCAGCGTCGTCGCCCCCTGGAACGTGACGGAGGTGACGGTGCCGGGGAAGCCGTCGTCGACGAGCGTGAGGTCTTCGGGGCGGACGAGCACCTTCACGTCGGTGCCGTCGGCCTGCCCGTGTGCGGGAACGGCCACGGTACGCCCGGAGATCGAGACGTTGCGGAAGTCGACCACAGTGCCCTCCAGCTCGTTCATCGAGCCGACGAAGCGGGCGACGAACGCAGTGCTGGGCCGGCGGTAGACCTCGGTGGGCGTTCCCAGCTGCTCGATGCGGCCCTGGGACATCACGCACACACGGTCGCTGATCGCCAGCGCTTCTTCCTGGTCGTGGGTGACGAAGAGGGTGGTGATGCCGACCTCGGTCTGGATGCGGCGGATCTCGTCGCGAAGGGTGGTGCGCACCTTCGCGTCGAGCGCGCTCAACGGCTCGTCGAGCAGCAACACCTGCGGCTGCACCGCCAACGCTCGCGCCAGCGCGACACGCTGCTGCTGACCGCCCGACAGCTGGTGCGGGTAGCGGTCGCGGAAGCGGCCCAGCTCGACCAGTTCGAGCATCTCGTCGACACGTCGCGCACGGTCGGCCGACGCCACCTTGCGCGTGCGCAGCCCGAAGTCGATGTTGAGCGCGACGGTGAGGTTGGGGAACAGGCTGTAGCTCTGGAACACCATGCCCATGTTGCGCTTGTGCGCCGCCGTGCTGCTGATGTCGACATCGGACACCGAGACGGTGCCGGAGTCGGCGAACTCGAAGCCGGCCGCAATGCGCAGCGCCGTGGTCTTCCCGCAGCCGGACGGACCCAGCAACGTGATGAGCTCGCCAGGCATCACGCCGAGGTCGAGCCCCTCGAGCGCCACGTTGGTGCCGAACGTCTTTCTCACGGACTTGAACTCGAGCGCGGTCATGTCGCCAATCCTTGGGTCGCGAGTGCTTCATCGGTGACTGCTGCTACCACCGGATCGATCTTCTTCACACGCGCCGACTTGGGCCGCGTGAGCAGGCTGAGCACCGCGAAGACAGCCGTGGTGCCCAGCAGGAACAGCACCGAGAGCGCATAGGCGCCACGCGGGCTGGAGGACCGATACGTGGCTTGGAAGACCGGGAGGGTCTTGCGCAGCAGGATGCTGGAAATGGTGAACTCGCCGAGCACGACAGCCACGGTGAGGAACGTGGCCGACACGAGCGAGGTGCGCAGGTTGGGCATGAGCACGCGGCGCAACGTGGTGCCCCACCCGGCACCGAGGCTGCGCGACGCGTCGACCAACGTGCGCAGGTCGATGCTGCGCAGGCCGGCATCGATGGAGCGGTACGTGAACGGCAGGGCGAGCACCACGTAGTACGGGATGAGCGAGTACGGAGAGTTGAGGAACCAGCGTGCGTGGGGCTGGATGACCTTGATGCCGGCGACCAGTGCGATGCCCGGCACCATGTAGGGCAGCACGGTCATGAACTCGACGAGACCGCGAGCCTTGGGAAGCTTGAGGTGCACCCACACGGCGGTGGGGAGCAACAGGCCGATGGTGCCGAACACGGTGCCGATCGCCAGTTTGACGCTGAGGCCGAGCGCCGGGCCGAAGTTGCGGTCCCGGAAGGCACCGGTGATGCCGTCGAGGGTCCACTTCTTGAACAGCGACGACCAGCCGAGCAGCACGGTGGGCACGTTCTGGAACCCGAACCGCGCGATGGCCACGAGCGGCATGATGAAGAAGACCGCTGCCGCGATGAGGACGACGGTTGGCAACAAGCGGCTGCCGCGGCGCGAGTTCACTGCTGCCATCGCTCGGCCTTCTTCCGCAACCGCCAGTAGACGATCATCGCGAAGGCGGTGATGAGGATCATCCATGCGGCCAGCGCGAAGCCGATGGCGTCCTGGCCGACGTTGACGTCGCCGCCGAGGTAGAACGACAGGCGCAACGACACGATCTTGGTGTTGTTGGTGAGGATCTTCGCGGTGGCGTACGCGCTGAACGAGTTGGCGAACAGCAGCATGAATCCACCGAGCAGCGACGGCAGCAGGACCGGGAAGCCCACTCGGCGCCAGTAGGTGAAGGTGGTGCCACCGAGGTTGGTGCATGCTTCGCGCCACGAGGCCTTCAGGCCGTCGATGGCCGGCAGCGTGATGAGCACCATGAGCGGGATGTTGAAGTACGAGTAGACCATCGTGACGCCGGAGATCGAGCCCAACGTCCACGAACCTCCGTAGAGGTTCCAGCCGAAGTACTTGAGTGCTTTGGTGGCGATGCCTTGCGGACCGATGAGCGCGATGAACGCGAACGCCAGCACGATGCCGCCCATGTTGGCCGCGACGCCGCTGAACGACGAGACCAGGTTGCGCAACCAGCGCGGGCGGGTGGCCGTGGCGGCCGCGTAGGCCAGCAGCGTGCCGAAGACCACGCCCACGAACGCGGCGGCGGCGGAGAAGACCACCGAGAACTTGAAGGCGTCGAAGTTCTGACCCGTGAAGGCGTCCTTCATCGACGCAAGGCTGAGGCGGCCGGCGGTGTTGTGCAGTGCCTCCTGGAAGACGCTGATCGCCGGGAGGATGAGGAACAGGACGAGGAACCCGAAGAAGGGCACCAGGCCCACCCAGGCCCAGCTGCGACGAGTTGCCCGAGGGGGCGCACCTTCGGTGCGCCCCCTCACTGCAACGCCATCGGTGATGATGGTGTCGGTCATCCCAACGCGATCAGGCGTCAGCAACCATCGGGCCCCAGTTCGCTGCAAGGACGTCCTTGGCCTTCGCGATCTGGGCGGGGGTGAGGAACTTCACCTGGCTGATGAGGTCGGCCGGGGGCAGGTTCTTCTTCATGTCGGCGGTGACCTTGCCTTCCTTCACCAACGTGTCGATGCGAGCCGGCACCGCGCCGCCCTCGAGGTAGCCGATGGCACCCTCGTCGGACAGGATGTGCTCGATCCACAGCTTGGCGCAGTTCTGGTGCGGCGAGCCGGCCACGACGCCCTGGGCGTAGAAGCCACCGTAGATGCCGTCGGACGGGAAGTTGGTCTCCACCGTCAGGCCGGCGTCGGCGAGCTGCTTGGCCAGACCGGGAACGTTGTAGCTCCAGTCGATGGCGATCGGCGTGTCGCCGGAGAGCACTGTCTCCTTGGTCACGTCGGTGGCGCCGAGGTTGCCGCTCTTCTTGAGGTCGGCGAAGAACTGGATGCCGGGCATGATGTCGTCGGCGCTGCCACCGTTGGCGAGCGACGCGGCCATGACGGCTGCGAAGGCCGCTCCGGCTTCACGCGGGTCGCCGTTCAGTGCCACCAGGCCCTTGTACTCGGGCTTCTTCAGATCGGCGAACGTCTTGGGGGCGTTCTTCACGATCGTCGTGTTGGTGGTGATGGCCATGATGCCGTAGTAGGCAGCCACCCAGTTGCCGGCGGGATCCTTCAGACCTGCGGGGATCTGATCGGCCAGCGTGGGCGTGTACGGGGCGAACAGACCCTTGTCGGTCATGTCCTGCGCGATGGCGGGGCTGACGTCGACCGAGTCGGGCTGGCCGGCCTGACCCTTCAGCGTCTGCACGGCGTTCTCTTCGTCCTTGGACGAGCCCTCAGGGTTGTCGACAGGGTTGTCGACGCCCGGGTACTTGTCGCGGAACGACTGCAGGATGCCCTTGTAGTTGGCCCACTCGTCGGGCAGGGCGATGAGGTTCACCTTGCCCTCGGTCTTGCAGGCGGCTGCCAACGCGTCGAGTGCTGCGCTGCCACCAGTGGTGGGCGCCGTCGTGTTGCCAGTGGTGGCCCCGGTGGTCGCTCCCGTGGTGGCCGCCGTCGTGGTCGCCGTGGTGGATGCCGTGGTGGTCTTGGTGGTCGAGTCGCTGCCGCATGCTGCCAGCACCATGGTGCCGGCCATGAGCGACGCGGCGAATTTCACGCTCGCCTTGGAACGCATCTTCATTGGTGGATCTCCCCTTGTTGTGTGAAGCGTCGCCGCAGGACGTTAAGCCCCCACGACGAACGGATCGTTGCGCCGCACACTACACAAGGTGAACAGGAGGTGAACTCGCCGCTCGCAGAGCGGTCGCGCCGGCCGGGCGAGGCGGGCACGATCGGGCGCGATCAGTCGTCCTTGAGGGCCACCGCGTTCGGCGTGACGTTCATCTTGGGCACGTACTCGGCCAGCTCCACGACACGTCCTTCGCCGAGGTACTTGGCCCGCAACTCGTCGCGACACGACGTGCACGGGCCGTAGAAGCGCTCCTCACCCTCGGCGCCGCAGCGGGGGCAGGTGACGGTGACCAGGTGCATCAGTACGCCTCGTTCCAGAACTGGTGCAGCATGGCCGCGCCGGCGACAGGGTCGCCCAGCATCCACCAGTGGCCCTGACCCTCGAGCACGTGCCGGGAGGCGCCCATGTGGTCGGCCACCTTCGCCCCCAGGTCTTCGCCGCTGACGAACGGGTCGTTGGGAGCGATGATCGCGAGACCGGGCACGGTGGCCGCCGGGCCGAGGTGTGCACCCCAGTCGTTCATCGCCGGCTGGGCAGCCGAGCGGTACAGGGCGAGCACGCACCGGCCCATCAGTTCGTCGCCCGCCTCGGCGAGCACGGTGGCGGTGGGCTCGGGAATGCCGATCGCGGCGAGCAGCGCGGCACGGTCGGCCACGGGGGTAGCGAGCGTGTTGGCGAAGTACTCCTCACCCGCACCCGGGGTCTGCCAGATCTGGGCGAAGTCGTGCCACACGTAGTCGGGATGGAACAGGCCGAGCACATCACATGCCCAGGTGCGGAAGAGCTCGGGCCGCTGCGACACCACGCGCATGCCGATGCCGCCACCCCAGTCGTGACCGACGAAGTCGATGGGCCCGTGCTCGGCCACGATGCCGGCGAGCACCCCGGCCAGCCAGTCGGCGTACTCCTCCTTGGTCGCACCGAAACCCTGCGGCACCTCGCAGCCGAAGCCCGGCAGCTGCGGCGTGGTCACGTCGCTCCGGCCGAGCTCGGCCAGCAGCGGCGCCCAGATGGCGGGAGTCTCGGGGTTTCCGTGCAAGAGGACGACGGTCATGCCGGTGAGGCTAGATGACGTCGGCGTCAACCGACGGCGGCACCGTTCTTCAGCACCGTGCCGGCGAACGCGCCGGTGTGTTCGCCGTGCTCCATGAACACCTGACCGTTCACCAACGTCGCGTCGTACCCGCGGGCACCCTGCACGTAGCGGCCGGCGCCGCCGGGCAAGTCGTACGCATACGTCGGCGCGGGGAGGTGCAGCCCGTCCCAGTCGATGACGTTGAGGTCGGCAAATGCTCCCGGCCGCAGGCGACCTCGGCCGTCGATGCCGAACAGGTCGGCGGTGTCGCTGGTGAGGCGGCGCACCGCGTCTTCCACGCTCCACCGCTCGCGCTGGCGGATCCAGTAGGTGAGGAAGAACGTCGGTTGGCTGGCGTCGAGGATCTGGCCGACGTGAGCACCGGCGTCGGCGAGGCCGAGGGTGACCAGCGGGTCGTCGAGCATCGCCTCCACCGCCTCGAGCCGCTGGTTGAGGAAGGGGTAGCTGAGCACCACCTCGCCACCGGTCTCGAGGATGAGCTCGATGTATGCGGCCGCCGCACTGATGCCTCGGTGAGAGGCCTCGGCGGCGAGCGACGTGTCGGGGTGGAGGTCGTACCGCGCGCCCTCGGGCTGGGTGACCACGAACAGCTGCGCGGGGTCGATCCCCGGCGGGTTGGCGTCGGCCTCCTCGATGAGTCGTGACCGGAACACTGCGTCGCGGATGGCAGTGAGCTTCTTGCCGTTGTAGAGCCCGTGCAGCTCGCGCCACGACGGTGCGCGGTCGAACGGGCTGCGCGTGTCGAGGCTGAACAGCACACCGACGCTGCGGGCAGTGGTCTGCGGGCGCACGACCGCCCCGCTGCGGTTCTCGTGCTTGGCGAACTCGATGACACGTGCGTAGAGATCGGGCCGGCTGTCGTGCTGCGTGAGGCCGAAGCTCACCGGGCGACCGCTGCGCCGGCTCACCTCACCCATCCACGCCAGTTCGGCACGGGTGAGCGGCACGTCGGCGTCGTCGCGCTCGCCCTCACCGATGCGGCTCGCGCTCTCGAACACGCCGGCACCGTGACGTGCCAGTACGTCGGCGAAGGCGAACAGTTCGTCGGGCTGCGCGTAGGTGCCAGGCACCGGCCGGCCGTCGGGCACCTTGTGCAGATAGGTGCGGCTGGTGCTCACGCCCAGGGCGCCGGCCTTCATCGCCTCGTCGAGCAGGTCGCACATGATGGCCATGTCGTCGGCGGTGGGAACTTCCTTGTCCATGCCGCGCTCGCCCATCGCATACTGGCGCAGCGCACAGTGCCCCACCATGCCGCCGACGTTGACGCCCTTGCGCATGCGGCCGACGGAGGCGAGGTACTCGCCGTAGGTCACCCAGTCCCATGGCAGACCGTGCAGGATGGCGTCGCGCGGGATGTCCTCCACGCTCTCCATCAGCTCGGCGAGGTACCCGCGGTCGCCGGGGCGGCAGGGGGCGAACGTGACGCCGCAGTTGCCCATCACCACGCTGGTGATGCCGTGGAAGCAGCTGCTGCTGGCGATGGGATCCCAGGCGAGCTGGGCGTCGAGGTGGGTGTGGATGTCGACGAAGCCGGGCGTGACGAGGCGGCCCTCGGCGTCGATGACGCGTGTGGCGCTGCCGTCGAGGTGCGGTTCGACAGCGACGATCCGGTCGCCGGCGATGCCGACGTCGGCGATGCGGGCGGGCGCGCCGGTGCCGTCGACCACTGTGCCGTTGCGAACGAGAACATCGAACTCCGCCATCGTGTTCACCCCCCGGGCGCCGGGCGCCCCCCGGCACCGGCGTCGTGACCGTAGCGGCCTGGTCCGGGCCCGTCCATGGTCGCAACCGAACCGTAACTGAAGCCCTGCTGAACCGCTCTCACCGAACTCTCACCGGACTCTCAGGAAACTCACAGCACCCCGGCGCACGGTGACGCCATGACATCTGCCCTGTCCCCCCGGCGCGCAGCGCTGCTCGGTGTGTCCCTGCTCCTGCTGCTCGCCGCCTGTGGCGGTAGCAGCAGCGCCGCCAGCAAGGTGGCCACGCTGTCGAGCGGCGACCCCACCGGCGGCGCCACCACCACCACGATCAGCGCCAAGGACGCGCAGGACAAGATCCTCGCCTACGCCGCCTGCATGCGCACCAACGGCGTCAACATGGCCGACCCCACCTTCGACGCCAACGGCAACATGACCGGGGGAGGCCTCGGCCGCGACTCCGGCGTGGATCGTCGGTCCACCGCCTTCCAGACCGCCCAGAAGGCCTGCGGCTCGCTCATCCAGGGTGTCAACCTGTTCGGCAACCGTCGTGGCAACTTCGACCCCACCGTCCTCCAGGCTGCGTTCAACGACTTCACCGCCTGCCTGCGCACCAACGGTTTGCCCAACGTGAAGGACATCACCTTCGGACGTGGCGCCGGCGGCAACGGTGGCCCGCCCGGGTCGTTCCAGACCGGCGGCAACGGCGGCCCGGACGGCAGTGTGCCCAACGGTGGCTTCGGTGGCCCTCCCGGGTCGTTCCAGCCCGGCGGCAACGGCCAGAACGCGCCCGGCGGAGCAGGCTTCGACCCCACCACCCGGCTCATCGACCAGCTCGGCCTCGATGCCACCGACCCCACCGTGAAGAAGGCGGTCGACGCCTGCTCGGCCATCATCACCAAGGCGTTCGCCGCCAACAACGGCAGCACCACCACGACGGCGGGGTGACCCGGTGAAGAAGCTTGCGACGTCGGTCGCGATCCTCGCAGTCCTTGCCGCGGCCGGAGTCGTGGTGTGGCTCACCACCCGGCCCTCCACCGCATCGAGCGACACGTCCACCCACACGGCCACGACCACCACTGCCGAGATCACCCAGCGCGACCTCGTCGCCTACAACCAGACCACCGCGACGCTGGGCTTCACCACCTCGGTCACCGTCTCGTCACCGGTGGCCGGCACGGTGACGAGCATCGTGCCCACCGGCACCAAGATCGCCGCCGGCACGGTGGTCGCCTCCATCGACGGCACGCCCGTCGTCGCCATGATCGGTGACGTGCCCTCGTACCGCGACCTCTCCAAGGGTGTCACCACCGGCATCGACGTGCGTCAGTTGAAGGCGAACCTGGTGATGCTCGGCTTCGACCCGAACGGCACCATGGCCATCGACGAGACCTACGACACGGCCACCGCCACCGCGGTCACCGCGTGGGAGGACAGCCTCGGCCTCACCGGCGACGGCAAGGTCACCAAGGGCGAGATCGTGTTCGTCCCCGGTGAACTGCTGGTCGACACGCTGTCGGCCTCGGTGGGCTCGGGTGTCGGCGCCGGCACGTCGCTGCTGCAGGGCCGTCAGACGGCCCGCTCGTTCCTGCTGCCGGCCACCAACCCGGCACACGGCGCCATCACACACATCGCACCTGCGGGCACCGCCGTCACCACCGGCACGGTGCTCTTCTGGCAGAACGGCTTCCCCGTCGTCGCCATCGAGGGCGACGCCAGCACCACCCCGTCACTGGCCCGGGCCCTGAACGCGAAGTCGTCGGACGGTGTCGACGTGAAGTTGCTCGAGACGTTCCTGTCGACGGCCGGCTTCGACCCGGGCAAGGTGCTCACCATCGACGACCACTGGGATCTCGCCACATCGGCAGCGGTGGTGCAGTGGTTGGGTTCGCTCGGCATCCCTGCCGATCCTGCCAGCGTCACGGTGCCGGTGGGCAGCTTCATCGTGGTGCCCGGTGGCCTGTTCACCGGCACACCGACCGTGGCCGAGGGCGCCATCCCCACGGGTGACACGGTGGTCACCAGCCTCACCACTGCCGCCCGCGAGATCACCACCACGGCGCCGGTGGGCGGCACCACCTTCGTCGTCGGCGCCACCATCGACGTGATGTTCCCCGACGGCACCGTGTCGCCCGGCACGGTGGTGAAGGTCGGCAACGTCGCCACCAACGCCTCGAACACACCCGGTGCCACGCCCTCGGTGCCCATCACCATCGACGTCGCCGGCGTGCCTGCGACCGTCGACGCGTTCGTGCAGATCCCCGTCACCTTGCAAGTGGTGGCGCAGGAGGAGAAGCAGGCGTTCGTGGTGCCCGTGAGCGCACTCGTGGCACTCGCCGAGGGCGGGTTCGCCGTCGAGGTGGTCACCGGTCAGAACACCGACGGCACCAACGCCACCAAGCTCGTCGGCGTGAAGCCCGGCATGTACGCCGACGGCTTCGTGTCGATCACGGGCACCGGCGTCACCGCCGGGTCGAAAGTCGTGGTGCCGTCGTGAACGTCACGGTGCCGTCGTGAACGTCACGGTGCAGTCGTGACTGCGGCGCTCGAGATCGTCGACGTCGTGAAGACGTACCCCGGCGAACCGCCCGTCGTCGCGCTCGACACCGTGTCGCTGCGCGTCGACCAGGGTGAGATGGTGGGCATCGTCGGCCCCTCAGGTTCCGGCAAGACCACGCTGCTGCACATCATCGGCACGCTCGACCGGCCCACGTCGGGCGAGGTGCTGCTGGCCGGCGTGGCCACCGCCAACATGTCCGACCGCCAGCTCTCCGCGGTGCGGTCGCAGTTGCTCGGTTTCGTGTTCCAGCAGTTCTTCCTGCTCGACGGCATGACCGCACTCGACAACGTGGCCAACGGCCTGCTGTACCGCGGCGTCGCGCCGTCGCAACGTCGCAAGGAGGCCGCCGAGGCACTCGAACGCGTCGGGCTCGGCAACCGCATGCACCACGTGCCGAGCAAGCTGAGCGGTGGCGAGCGTCAGCGCGTCGCCATCGCCCGCGCCATCGTCAATCGGCCGGCCATCGTGCTCGCCGATGAGCCCACCGGCAACCTCGACACGAAGTCGGGCGTGGCCGTGATGGACCTCGTGCGCGACCTGCACTCCGAGGGCAACACGGTCATCATCATCACCCACGATCGCGAGCTCGCATCGTCGTTGCCGCGCCGCATCAGCATGCGAGACGGCCGCGTCGAGAGCGACGAGCGCGACGTGCAGGTCGAGACGGAGATGGCCGCATCGTGACGGTCGCCGTCGCCCCCACCCTGGCCCCCACGCGGTCGCGCCTACGCCCCGGCGACGTGCTGCGCGTGGGCTCGCTCGGCCTGCGCTCACGACGGCTGCGCACCAGCCTCTCCACGCTGGGCGTGGCCATCGGCATCGCCGCGATGGTGGGCGTGCTGGGCCTCTCGGCCTCCTCGCAGGCCGATCTCAACTCCAAGATCAAGGCACTCGGCACCAACCTGCTCGAGGTGGCCCCGGGCCAGGGTTTCGGTCGCGGCACCGGCACGCTGCCCGACACCGCGGTCGCGATGACCGGCCGCATCGGACCCGTCACCGCAGTCAGCTCGCTCACCACTGTCACGGCCACCGTGCGCCGCACCGACCAGATCGACGTGGGCATCACCAACGGCATCGGTGTCTTCGCCGCCGACCCCGGCCTGCTCGACACGCTGCACGCCAAGCTCGCCGACGGGAAGTTCCTCGACGCGGCGACCGCGCAGTACCCGGCCGTCGTGCTCGGCGCCACGGCAGCCCAGAAGCTGGGCATCACCAGCGTCGGCGACGGGCTGCGCGTGTACATCGCCGACAAGTGGTTCGACGTCATCGGCATCATGCAACCGGTGGCCGCGGCACCGGGCCTCGACCGTGCGGCGGTGGTGGGCCTCGTCACGGCCGAGACCTACATCGTCGGCGCTGCGATCGCACCGGCCACCATCTACGTGCGCACCGCCGACGGCGCCACCGACGCGGTGAGCGGCGTGCTCGCCAGCACCATCAACCCCGCCACCCCCGAAGAGGTACAGGTGTCACGCCCGTCCGACGCGCTGGCTGCGCAGCAGGCGGCGAGCACTGCGTTCACGTCGCTGTTCCTCGGCCTCGGCGCAGTCGCGCTGCTCGTCGGCGGCATCGGCATCGCCAACGTGATGGTCATCGCGGTCATCGAACGCCGCACCGAGATCGGCCTGCGCCGCGCGCTCGGCGCGACCAAGGCGCACATCCGCCGCCAGTTCCTCACCGAGGCCGTGCTCCTCGCCGGCGCCGGCGGTCTGGTGGGCGTGGTGCTCGGCGCCATCGTCACCGCGATCTACGCCAACACCCAGCACTGGCAGGTGGTGATACCACCGGTGGCCATCCTCGGCGGCCTCGTCGCCGCGGTCATCATCGGCGGCATCGCCGGCCTGTACCCGGCCGCGCGAGCAGCCCGCCTGCCACCCACCGAAGCACTGCGGTCGAACTGAGCACGCACATGGCCACGACTCGTCAACCGGCAACCCGGAACCCCAACACCCGACGCAACGCCGCCATCGCCGCGGCGCTGGTCGTCGTGCTCGCCACTGGCGCGGTGGCGGTGATCGCCTCCCGCAGGCACACCTCGAACGCATCGAAAGCAGCGCCCAGCGTGCTGCGACCCGTGCAGGTCACATCCGGCTCGCTCGCCACCACCGAATCGGTCAACGGCTCGGTGGTGCTCGACGACGTCACCAACGTGCTGCACCGCATCGAGGGCCAGAACGCAGTCACCGTGAAGGCCCCGTCGACCGGCACGACATCGGGCAACGGCCGCACCGGCACGAGCGCAGCCACAGGTGCCGCCGGCCTTGCTGCCGTGAACGCTGCCGTGAACGGTGTCGTGAATGCGCTGCCACCCGGTCGCGGCGGATCCGGTGCCGGCTCGGGAACGTGCAACAGCGTGCCCGACACCAACCCGGTCAACACCGGCTCAGGCCCGACGACCACACCAACGACATCGACACCAACGACATCGTCAACGTCGTCGACATCAACGACCACGACCGTCGACCCGAGCGTCACCTCGTCCAGCACCGGCGGCCCGACCACGTCGACCACGTCGGCGGCGGGCACCACCACGACGCAGCCATGCGTCGACAGCGGCTCCACCACCACGACCTCCCCCCGCGGTGGCACCGGCGGCTCGCGCACCGGCGGCACCGGCAGCGCGGGCACCGGTGGCACCGGTTCCACGGGCTCCACCACGGTCACCCAGGTGGTCACCTCGGTCATCACGGTCGGCAGCGATGTGCGGCTGGGCACCATCCTCTACTCGGTCGAGAGCCGCCCCGTGGTGGCCATGGCCGGCAGCCTCCCGGCCTGGCGCACCTTGAAGACGGGCATCACCGACGGGCCCGACGTGCGCCAGCTCGAGCTCAGCCTGGTTGCACTCGGCTACGACCGCGACAACAAGATGACGGTCGACGAGCACTTCGACTCGAACACCAAGGCTGCCGTCGAGCGGTGGCAGACCGGCTACGGCCTCGACGTCACCGGTTCGGTCACGTTGGGTTCGGTCGTGTTCCTGCCCGCCATCGCCACCGTCTCGGCGGTGTCGGTGACCGTCGGCCAGGCGATCGGCGACGGCACCACCGTGCTGTCGCTCACCGGGAGCAGCCAGCAGGTGGTCATCGCGGTTCCCACCGGTGACGAGTCGTTCGTCGTGCCCGGTCTCACGCTGAAGGTGGGCACGGTCGAAGGCACGGTGACGGAGCTGCGCAGCGTGGTGCAGAACGGCACGGCGACGGTCGAGGCTGTCATCACGCCGGCGGCACCGCTGCAGGGCACCAGCAACGGTGCAACCGTGAAGGTCACCGTCACCCGCAGCCAGACCACCTCGGTGCTCCTCGTGCCGAGCGCCGCACTGGCCTCACGCCTCGACGGCACCTACGCCGTGCAGGTGGTGGGCGCCGACGGTTCGGCCACGTGGGTCACCGTCACGGTGGCCGGCAACGCCAACGGCGAGACCGCCATCAAGGGCGACGGCATCACCACGGCGACCAAGGTGCTCCAGGCCGGGTAGCGAGACGCCGTCGTCGTACGCTCCGCTCATGGACGTCGACGTGATGCTCACCCCTCGACCGCTGCAGCAGATGGCGCCGGTGGCCAAGGCCGTCGCGGCTTCCGGTGTCGACGGCATCCTGTTCACCGAGGGTGGGCGCACCGCATACCTGTCGGCCGCCGCCGCCGCGGTGGCCGCACCGTCGCTCGCGTTGAGCACCGGCGTCGCCGTCGCCTTCCCGCGCAGCCCGATGGTCACCGCGCAGACCGCGTGGGAGTTGCAGGAGGCCACTGGCGGCAGGTTCCGGCTCGGACTCGGCACGCAGGTGCGCACGCACGTCGTGCGCCGCTACGGCGTGCCCTTCGACCCTCCGGGTCCTCGCCTGCGCGACTACGTGCTCGCGGTGAAGGCGTGCTTCGCCGGCTTCCGCGGGGCACCCCTCGACCATCGCGGCGACTACTACGAGCTCACCTGGCTCAACCGGCAGTGGAGTCCTGGCCCCATCGATGCGCCCGACCCGAAGGTCGACGTCGCCGCCGTCAACCCGTGGATGCTGCGCATGGCCGGGCAGGTGGCCGACGGTGTGCACGTGCATCCGATCGGCGAGCCCGGCTACCTGCAACGGCACGTGGTGCCCAACGTCGCCCAGGGTGCGGCCGAGGAGGGACGCGACCCCGCCGATGTCGCGATCATCGTGCCGGTCAACATCATCGTCGGCGACACCGACGAGGAGCGCGCCCACGATCGCGAGTTGCTGCGCGGCATGCTCAGCTTCTACGGCAGCACGCCCAACTACGCGTTCATCTGGGACGAGGCCGGCTTCGAAGGCACCACCGAGCGCATCCGCCGTCACCAGAAGGCCGGCGACGCAGCGGCGATGGCCGCTGAGATCACCGACGATCACATCGACACGTTCTGCACCGAGGCCACCTGGGGCGAACTCGCGCCGCGTCTCGTCGACAAGTACCAGGGCGTCGCCTCGCGGCTCGTGTTCTACAACGCACTGATGAGCCATCCCGACCGCCTCGAGCGCTTCGGTGAAGTGGCCCGCGAGATCCGCTTCCTCACCGCCTGACCATTCCCCGTCGGTGTTCGCACAGCACCTACGATCACACCGCATGAGAACCCGATCACTCATGCTCGCGACCGCCGCCGTCACCATCGCAGCACTCACCATGGCGGCCTGTGGCAGCTCCAGCAGCGGTGGAACCAAGCTTGCCCTCGGCACCGAGGCGACCGTGTCGTACGCCGCGTCGGCCGACGGCACGATCCCCGCCGCCAACACCACCATCGCAGTCACCGTCGTGGCCGTACGGGTCGGCACGCAGGACGAGTTGGCCGCCGCCGGTCTGCAGCTCGACGACACGGCCAAGAACAGCACGCCGTACTACGTCGACGCCAAGTTCACCAACAAGGGCAGCAACGCCGTCGCGCGCAACCTGCCGCTCGACGTGGAGGACACCAAGGGCGAGTCCGTGTCGTCCACCATCATCCTCGACCTCAGCGGCTCCGGGTTCGCCAAGTGCCCGGGCAACGACAGCGGCCTGTTGAACCCGGGCGAGAGCTACCAGAGCTGCTCGCTGTTCCTCGTGCCCAAAGGCAAGAAGATCGACCGCGTGCGCTTCGTCAGCCAGGCACCCGACGCCACCATCACCTTCACCGACTGGGCCGCGAAGTAGTCGGTCGCGCTAGAGCAGTCGACGCGTGGAGGCCCAGGCCGACAACTCGCGACGGTTCGAGAGTTGCAGCTTGCGCAGCACGGCCGACACGTGCGTCTCGACGGTCTTCACCGACAGGTGCAGGCGGGTGGCCACCTCGCGATAGGTGTAGCCGCGTGCGATGAGCCGCATCACCTCCTGTTCGCGAACGGTGAGCAGGTCGAGCTCGGGGTCGCTCGACGGCGGTACCTGGCCGGAGAACGCGTCGAGCACGAAGCCGGCGAGACGGGGCGAGAACACGGCGTCGCCGTCGTGCACACGACGGACCGCGTCGATCAGCGCGGGTGGGTCGATGGTCTTGGTGACGTAGCCACGGGCACCGGCGCGGATGACCGCGACCACGTCGTCGGCCGCATCCGACACCGACAGCGCGAGGAACACGGCCTCGGGCCACTCGCGCACGACGCCCTCGATGACCGCCCTCCCTCCACCGTCGGGCAGGTGCACGTCGAGCAGCACCACGTCGGGTCGCAGGGCCAGCACTCCGGCGATCGCCTCGACCACGGTGCCGGCCTCGCCCAGCACCCGCACGCCGTCGCCCAGCTCGGCCTTCACGCCGGCACGGAACAGCGCGTGGTCGTCGACCAGGAACACCGTGACGTCGCTCACGAGACCACCCCGGAACCGGCGTCGACCCGCAACGGCACGCTGAGGTGCACCTCTGTGCCCTGGTCCGGGGCCGAGTCGATGACCGCGCCACCACCGACACGCTCGAGCCTGGCCTCGATCGACTGCGTGATGCCGTGCCGGTCGGGTGCAGCCAGCGTCGGATCGAAGCCACGGCCACGGTCGCGCACGAAGCACTCCAGCGTGCCCGCGCCGGGCGTGCCCACTGCGACTTCGGCGTAGACCGACACATCCTGCACCCCGCTGTGCTTCGCGGCGTTCACGCACGCTTCGCGGGTGGCCGCGAGCAACGCACTCGACACCTCGTCGAGCGGGGTGTCGCCCACGGTGACCACCTCGACGCGCACGTCGTGGCGCTGCTCCACCTCGAACGCCATCGCACGCAGCGCACTCGCGAACGTGGCGCCGACGGCATCGCCGCCGCCGAACAACCATGCCCGCAGCTCGTGCTCCTGCTGGCGCGCCAGGCTGGCGGTGCGCCGCGGGTCGTCGGCGGTGCGCTGGATGAGCGCGAGCGTCTGCAGCACCGAGTCGTGAAGGTGTGCGGCCATCGCTTCGCGCTCCTGCGCACGGATTCGCTCGCGCCGCTCCTCCGCCGCCGACTGCGCGAACCCGGCGACCCACGGACCCAACAGCAGCGCAACACCCACGATGCTGAGCGCGGCGGCGAACACCCCCACGCGCACCGAGGTCGACACCTGACGCCCGGCGCCCACCGATACGAGGCCGACGGCGAGCAGCAGTGCACCGAGCATCACGCGCAGCCGCGCGTGCCGCCCGGCGACCAGGCCGGCCAGCTGCGTCTCCGTTGCGTCGTCGCCGCCGGAGCGCACCACCCCGAGCACCACCACGCCGGCCGCCAGCACGGCCAACGGCACCATCACCGCGTCACCCAACCAGACTCCGGTCGACCGCACCACCAGCAGCAGCCCTGCCGCGATGAGCGCCACCGACACGTTGCGCCTCGCATCGGGCGGCTGCGTCGCGGCGTTCGGGTCGGGCTCGGTCGACAGCGCGGCACCGGCCACGTACAGCACGAGGCCCAGCCCGGCAGCGAAGGAGAGCACCACCAGCGCGCCGCGCACCACCAACGGGTCGAGGCCGTGCCGACGCGCGAACCCGCCGGCCACGCCCGCGATCGCGCGCCCGTCGTCCTGACGAGGGAAGGCCAGCGGTGAGTCGTGCATCGACTCGATTGTCGCACGATGCGGCCGCGATGGCATCGGGGCCCGACCCGGGCAGTCGCCGCCTGCATCTCAGGGGCGGTTCAGGGTCGGTTCAGGGTGCGGCCCCGATGGCAGGGGTGCGGCGACGGCGGATGATGAGGACGAGCAAGGAGCACTGCGAACATGAGCACCCAGATGATCGATCCCCCCGCACAGGAACACGGCCAGGAACACGACCAGGAACACGGCCGGCAGCACCACGGCCCCCATGGCTGGCGCAACGTGCCGCTGTCGCGCGTCCCCAAGGGCGGCCCCGACGGCGGCAAGCTCGGCGGCGTGGTGGCCGGCGTGAGCCGTGCCTACGGCTTCGAACTGAAGACCACGCGCATCGCCTCGGTGGTCGCAGCCTTCGTGCTGCCCGTGTTCATCCTCGTCTACATCGCCGCCTGGGCGCTGCTGCCCGCCGACCCGTCGCAGGCCCAGCCGTTGAGCGTCATCGTGCGCGATCGCCGCCGCCTGCCCGTGCTGGCCGCCATCTGTCTCGTGCTGCTCGCCGGCGGCCTGGGCACGTTGGGCAGCTGGTTCTTGTTCCGCGGCGCGCCGTGGGGCGTTGCCCTCATCGCCCTCGGTGTGCTCGTGTGGGCCAGCACGTCGCTCGGGCACCGTCACGACGGCGTCGCGTCACCTCCCGCGACGCCGATGCCGGCCGGGTCGCCGCTGCCGCCGCCGACGATGGGTTCGGCTGCGGGCACCGGGTACGCAGACATCACGGAGCGGCTCACCACGATCGGCACGAGCACCCCCGTCGCCACGACTGGCACGAGCACGACCGTCGCCCCCCGGCGGCCGCGGCGCTACATCGGTCTCGTCGGGGTGGGCGTGGCCACCCTGTTCGTCGGGGTCGTCGCCCTCTTCGGTGCGATGGGGGTGTGGACCATCCCCACCCTGTGGGTGGTGGTCACGGCGATCGCGATCGTGATGGCGGCGCTCGCGGTGAGCACCGTCGTCAACCGCAGTTGGTTCCTGCCCGTGCCGTTCACCCTGCTCGCCATGGCGTTGATCGGGCTGTGCGTGGCGCAGCCGCGCCTCGATGGCGGCACCGGAACGCGCAGCGTGCAACCGGCCACCGCCGCAGCGGCCCAGCAGACCCAGTACCTCGCGGCCGGAGACCTCAGCATCGACCTGGGCGTGTTGCCGGCCGATGCGTTCACCGGAGATCTGCACATCACTGCCGAAGTGGGCACGGGGCGGCTGCTGGTCACAGTGCCGAGCGGTGTCACCGTGCACGTCCACTCGGCGGTGGGCATGGGCTCCATTCGCATCGACGACCGCGAGGTCGCGAGCGGCATGCGCCAATCCGACACGCGCGACCTCACCGGCCCCGCGGCCAGCGACCCCACCGGTCAGGCCACCGCGCCGATCACCCCTTCGACGCCGGCCGGCTCGGTCACGCTCGACCTCCGAGTGGGCATGGGCCTCGTCGAAGTCGTGCGCACGAGCTGACCGGGCCTGCGCAGGGCAGGTGGCGGGGCAAGTGGCGCCGCACGGGCGTATCGTCCGTTGCATGACGAATCCCAACATCCGCATGGGGCTGCAGATCCCCTCGTTCACCTACCCCGGCGTCGGCACGCACGACCTGTTCGAACGCATCTCCGACATCGCCGTCACCGCCGAGGAGAGCGGCTTCGACAGCGTGTTCGTGATGGACCACTTCTACCAGCTGCCGCTCATCGGCCGGCCCGACGAGAACATGTTCGAGGCGTACACGCTGCTGTCGGCGCTCGCCGCGTGCACGTCGTCGGTGCGCCTGGGTTGCATGGTCGGTGGCATGACCTACCGCAACCCGGCCCTGCTGGCCAAGACGGTCACCTGCCTCGACGTCATCTCCCGCGGCCGCGCCATCTGGGGCATCGGCGCCGGCTGGTTCGAGCAGGAGCACAACGACTACGGCTTCGAGTTCGGCACCTTCACCGATCGCTTCGAGAAGCTCGAAGAAGGGCTTCAGATCGCGAAGAGCATGTTCGTCAACGACACCACCACGTTCAACGGCAAGTGGTTCACGGTGACCAACGCGCTCAACGTGCCCAAGCCCGTGCAGATGGGTGGCCCGCCCGTGCTCATCGGCGGCAGCGGCGAGAAGAAGACCCTGCGCATGGTGGCCCAGTACGGCGACGCCTGCAACGTGTTCGGTGACGCTGCCGGCGTGCGCCGCCTGCTCGGTGTGCTCGACGAGCACTGCTCGCGCCTGGGGCGCAACCCGAAGGACATCTGCCGCACGCGGCTGGGCACGTTGCTGCTCGGACGCACGATGGAGGAGGCGCAGGCCAAGCTCACCGCCCGCCTCGGTGGCGCCAAGGTCGACGACCTGCCCGCCGACCTGCAGACGCGGGTGAAGGCGCAGTTCATCGTGGGCGATCCCGACGCGGTGGGCGAGAACATCCGCGGGCTGCGCGACGCCGGTCTCGACGGCCTCATCTTCAACATGGCCGATGCCTACGACCTCGAGGCCGTCGCCCATGCGGGCCAGGTGCTCGGCCGCATCTTCGCCTGACGCGACGCCTGCACTCCCGCGTCAGTGGGGGTGCAGGATGCGCGCCTTCTGCTCCTCGAACTCGGCGTCGGTGAGCAGTCCCTGCTGCTTCAGCGCGCCCAGCTTCGCCAACTGATCGAGCGGATCCGGCGCGGGCGCGGCCGTGGCGGTGGTGCCGGTGAGGTCGAGGCCGGGCACGGCGCTGGCAAGGTTGGCGAGCAGCGCGTTGACGTCGAGGCCGCCGGTGTCGCCCTGCACCACCACGCCGTTGTCGATGACGATGTTGCGCACCGACGACACCGGTGACGACGTGTCGATCATGATGTGCTCGTGGTCGTCGGGGTCGTAGATCACGCGGACGTGATCGCCCGCGTTCGGCACCGCGAACTGGGAGTAGCGAAACGCCTGGTGCACGTCGAACGCGGGCATCCCGTCGGGCGGCTGCACGCGCAACGTCGTCTTCAGCGACGCCTCTGCACCGGCGACGTTGCCGTCGGTCTGGATGGAGATGCCACGGTGGGCGATGTCGACCACCACGGCGCTGGCGCGGACGCCCTCCTTCTCGAGCTCCTTGCGCACTCCCTTGCGGGGCTTGCCGAACATGGGTCCTCCTCGGCGACACCGGGGCGGTGCGTCGAGCGACTGTAGCCCGCACGACCGCCTACCCTGGTGGGATGAGCGACGCCCGAATCGACGCCCAGACGGTGCACGGCACGTGTCACCACGACTGCCCCGACAGCTGTGGCTGGCAGGTCACGGTCGACGGTGCACAGGCCGTGCAGCTCCGTGGCAACCCTGCGCACCCGTACAGCAACGGCGAGCTGTGCCCGAAGGTGAACCGCTACCTCGACCGTGTGTACAGCCCCGACAGGGTGCTGCACCCCATGCGCCGCGTGGGTGCCAAGGGCGAGGGTCGCTTCGAACGCATCTCGTGGGACGACGCGCTCGCCGAGATCGCCGAGCGCTTCCACCACATCGTCGCCCAGCACGGTCCCGAGGCCATCCTCCCCTACACGAGCGCCGGCAACCAGAGCCTCCTCGCGCTGATGTTCGGCGAGCGCCTGTGGCATCACCTCGGCGTCACCAGCGTCGAGGGTGCGTTGTGCGGTGCCGCCGCCGGCGCGGGCGCCGCCGCCACCCACGGCACGGGCAAGGGCCTCGACCCGAGCGAGCTCGAGCACAGCCGGCTCATCATCCTGTGGGGCACCAACACGCGCCTCACCAACCGGCACCTGTGGCCGGTCATCGACCGCGCGCGTGCGCAGGGTGCGCAGGTGGTGGTGATCGACCCGCTGCGCACCATCACCGCCGACTCGGCCGACTGGTTCCTGCAGCCGCTGCCCGGCACCGACGTGGCGCTCATGCTGGCGATGATGCACGTGCTGGTGCGCGACGACATGGTCGACCGCGCCTGGGTGCACGAGCACACCCTGGGCTTCGACGAGCTGGCGACGCACGTTGCCGAATGGCCGCCCGCGCGTGCCGCCGCTGTGTGCGGCATCGACGAGCACGACATCGAGACGCTCGCCCGCATGTACGGCACCATCCGACCTGCGGCCATCCGCACGCTGATCGGAGCCGAGCACCACGAGCACGGCGCGATGTTCTTCCGCACGCTCACCTGCCTACCTGCGCTGGTGGGTGCGTGGCGCGACCGCGGTGGTGGCTTCGCCCGCAGCGTGGGCGTGTGGAGCAACGCGGTGGTCGACAGCGCGTCACTGACCCGACCCGACCTGCTGGCCGGTCGTCGCCCGCGAGCGGTGCAGATGGGTCACCTCGCCAAGGTGCTCACCGACGAGGGCATCACACCTGCAGTGCACGCGGTGGTCATGCTGAGCGTGAACGCGATGGTGTCGGTGCCCAACACCGAGTTGCTGCGCCGCGGGTTGCTGCGCGACGACCTGTTCACCGTGGTGCACGACCAGTTCGTCACCGACACCGCCCGCTTCGCCGACCTGCTGCTGCCGGCCACCACACAGATCGAGTCGATCGACGTCGTGGCGTCGTGGGGCCATCTGTACCTCGGCTGGAACGAAGCCGCCATCGCACCGCAGGGTGAGGCCGTGAGCAACAGCGAGTTGCACCGCCGCATCGCCGCCGCGATGGGGTGCACCGAGCCTGCACTGTTCCACGACGACCTCACCGTGCTGCGCGACTGCCTGCCGCAGGTCGACCTCGACGCACTGCGCCGCGACGGCTTCGTGCGCGTGCCCTACCCCGCCGACGGCCGCCCCTTCGGCGACGGCGTGTTCCCCACTCCGTCGGGCCGCGTGGAGCTGCGCTGCGACTCGCTGGCGGCGATGGGCTTCCCGGCCCTGCCCACCTACGACGAGCCGGTCGACCGACCAGGCGACGACCTGCCGTTCGCGCTGCTCACCCCCAAGCAGCACACCCGCTTCCTCAACAGCAGCTACTCGCACCTCCCCAAGCACGGTCCCCTGGAGGGCGCGCCGTTCGTGGAGATGGTGGCCGCCGACGCCGCTCACCTCGGTGTGGCCGAGGGCGACTGCGTGCGCGTGTGGAACCATCGTGGCGAGCTGCGACTACCGGTGCGCCTCAGCACGCGCGTGCGTCCGGGCGTGGTGGCCGTGCCATGGGGTTGGTGGAGCCATCAGCACCCCGACGGGATGGTGGCCAACTCGCTCACCAACGACACGCTCACCGACTGGGGCGGAGGCGTCGCCTACTACGACACAGCCGTCGGCATCGCCCCCGCGCAGTAGGCCACCCTCCCGCTGCAGGTGAGGGGTAGCCTGGCGCGCATGGCAGGGGAGCTGATCTACGCGTTTCGCATCATGCGCCTGCCGCTCCTCGACGCGGGCGGTGCCGCCATCGGACGCCTCGACGACATCGTCATCATCCCCGGCGCCCACGGGGGCAGCCCGCGAGTCCTCGGTTTCGTGGCCACCAGTCAGCGCCGACGCATCTTCGTCAACGCCGGTCGCCTCGGCTCGCTCGACAGCGACGGCGCGCGCCTGCGCAGCTGGGACGTCGACCTCAACCCGTTCAAGCCCAAGCCGGGCGAGCTGCTCATCGGCCGCGACCTCATCGACAAGAAGGTGGGCGACGAGACGGTGAGCGACGTCGCCCTGCGCGCCGCCAACGACGGCAAGCAGACCTATTGGGAACCCACCAAGGTGCGCCTCGCTCGTCGCAGCGCGCTGCGCCACCGCCCCAGCTACCGCCTGGTCGACATCAGCGAGGTGCCGGCGCTGTTCAGCACCGCGGCCGGCGCCGAGATGGCCGCCGAGGCCGCACGCCTGCGCGACATGCACCCCAGCGACGTCGCCAGTGTGGTGCGCAACCTGCCGCTCACGCAGCGCAAGCAGTTGGCCGACGCGATGGACGACGAGCGCCTCGCCGACCTGCTCGAGGAGCTGCCCGAGGCCGAACAGCTGCGCATCATCGAGGGCCTCGACATCGATCGACTCGTCAACGTGCTCGAGGAGATGGAGTACGACGACCTCGCCGACCTGCTCGCCGAGATGCCAGGCGAGCAGCGCACGCGGGTGCTCGACGCGATGGACGAAGAGGACGCCGACGTCATGCGCCGGCTGCTGTCGTACGACGAGGGCACCGCCGGATCGCTGATGACGCCCGACATCGTCATCTTCGGGCACACGGCCACCGTCGCCGAGGCGCTGGCCGAGATTCGCGATCCAGAGTGGCTGGTGAGCATCGCCGCGCAGGTCTTCGTGGTGCAGCCGCCGTACAAGCCACCCACCGGGCAGTACCTGGGAGTGGTGCACTTCCAGCGCCTGCTGCGCGAGCCGCCCTCGATGGAGCTCGGACGGTGCGTCGAGCAGGAGCCCACCATCACGCCCGACATGCCCGAGCGCGAAGTCGCCGAGCGCCTGGCGAGCTACAACCTGTTGTCGGTCGGGGTGTGCGACGACTCCGGTCGGCTCCTCGGCGCCATCACGGTCGACGACGTGCTCGACCGCACGCTGCCCACCGGCTGGCGTCAGCGCAGGCGGGTGAACGCCGGGACCACGCCACGATGAAGCGTCGCGAAGACCTGACCACACCACGCCAGAGCCGCCGTCTCAGCGTGCACTACGACCCCGATGCGTTCGGGCAGTTCAGCGAGAGCATCGCGCGCACCTTCGGCACTGCGCGGTTCCTGGTCATCCAGAGCGCCATCGTGGTGGTGTGGATCGGCATCAACGTCGTATCGGCCGTGCTGCGCTGGGACCCTTACCCGTTCATCCTGTTGAACCTGGCGTTCTCCACACAGGCCGCGTACGCGGCGCCGCTCATCCTCCTCGCGCAGAACCGGCAGGAGGAGCGCGACCGGATGACCACCGACAACGACCGCAAGGTGGCCGAACGCACCCAGGCCGACACCGAGTTCCTCGCCCGCGAGATCGCGAGCGTGCGGCTGTCGCTCGCCGACGTGTCCACGAGCGGCGAGATCGAGGACCAGTTCGATCGCCTCACCGCAGCGATCGACCGCCTGAGTGCGCGGCTCGACGATCTCGACGCGAGTCGACCCGCTGACAGCTGATGGTGGCGGCTGAGAGCGTCAGCCGGCTGCGACGTGCTGCACCAGCCGCAAGGTCGCCTTCGCGTACTCGTCGGGTGAGGTGATCGTGCAGAGGTGGTCGTCAGAGAGCTCGATGATGAAGCTGTCGAGCGCCTTGGCCAGCTCGTACTGCTTGTATGGGGGCACCAGTCGGTCGCGTGTGGTGATGAGCGACCCTGCGGGGAGCTGCAGCGAGTCGGCCCACGGGCGCGCATCGTGCACCGCCAGCTGGTGGCCGGCCTGAGCGATGTTGAACGCGTCGCCACGACGCGTTTCGGCAATGGCCCACGCGGCGTACCGTTGCACGGGCTCCTGGGTTTTCACGACGTGCTCCAGCGCCCAGCGCATCAGCCGCGGGTAAGCCCACGAGCGCATCATCGGGCCCAACAGACGCACGAGCTGCCAGCGCCACCGCTCCCACCGGTTGGCGCGCCACTCGAGCGCCGTGGCCTCCACGACGATGCCGCGTACGAGGTCGCGGTGACGGCGGGCGAGCAGCATGCTGATCGGCCCGCCCATCGAGTAGCCGAGCGTGATGACCGGGCCCACCCCGAGCGCCCGCACCAAGGCCGCCGCGTCGTCGGCCGCGTCGTCGAGGGTGAACGGATCACAGCTGCGCAGTCCGCGGCCGTGCCCGCGATGGTCGATGGCGATGAACGAGAAATCGGCGGCGAGCGCCTCGTAGACGGTGAAGAACTGCAGGTCGGCACTAGCGGTCCAGCCATGCAGCAACAGCAGCGTGGGCGCCTGGGGATCGGAGTGCTGGTGGTGTCGGTAGAACACTTCGCCACGACCGGGCAGCACCATGGTGCGACCGGGCGGCAGCCAGGGCAGCGCCATCACCGTCGGGATGTGCGAGCGGGCCATGCCCCCAAGTTACCAGCTGGTAGCTCTGCCCACCCCGGTGAACTCCTGCAGCTTCAACCCCAATGACGTGGCCTGATGCAGCAGATCGAGCGGTTCGAGGGCCACATCGCCCAGCGAGTGCACCCCACCCGCAGCGCCCACGCGCAGCAACTGCAAGGTGGTGGCGACGCTGGCGAACGCAGTCAGTTCGGCCGTGGTGCCGGCGGCCCCCGTGATCAGCGTGATGCGCTCGCCGCCCGGCCCGGCGCCGCGGGCCTCCACTCGCACCGAGCCGAGGCCACCGCTGGCGTGTGGCGGGGTGAGCATGGGCAGGCGGGCGGTGAGGCGGTCGCGGCGGGTGGCCGACACGCGAGCCGACACGCGGCCGACCGACGGGAACGAGCGCTGCAGCAGCAGCGGATCGCCCAGGGCGGCGCGGTAGCAGTCGTGCGCGCCCACGGGTTCGGGGAACCACACCAGATCGCGACCACTGCCGCCGGGCGGTTCGGTCCAGCCACCGTCGTGCCAGCCGAGCGCCGTGTCGCCGAGCGCGTCGTGGTGCTGGCGTGCGCAGGCAGGGCCGGCGGTGCCGTGGATGGCCACGTGCAGCTCGTCGAGTTGGTCCAGTTGGTTGGCGAGGTAGCGGGCCAGCAGGCCCGACAGGCCCGGTGCCATGCCGGCACCGATGACCACCGGCACCCCACTGCGTGCCGCTTGGTCGTGGAGGCCGATGAGGCGGCTCAGGTCGCCGAGGTCGTCACCCACGCTCACCACCGGGGTGCCACGCTCGAACAGCAGGGCCACCAGGTCGAGGTGCGGTGCCGGATGGCAGAGCACCACCGCGTCGCACACCGTGAGGTCGTCGACGTCGTCGACCACCACCGCACCGACCGGTCGCGCGCAGGCGACGGCCACGCTGCGCACCGCGTCGAATGCCGCGACCCGCACGTGTTGCTGGGTGAGCAACGCCATCACGCGACTGCCCGTGACCCCGCAGCCCACCACACCCACGATGGGCGTCGGCCCGGGCTCCGCGATCATCGCGGCGGCACGCTCACTTCCCGCCAGCCACCCTCCTGGGGCGGGACGCCACCCTTGCCCTTCACCCGCAGCAGCCCGGCGATGGTGCCGGCCAACGACAGGGCGACCAGGGCTCGTCGCAGCATCTTCATGGCGGGAGCGTACCAAGGCGCCCGGCCGGCGACGTGGGCGACGTGCCGCGGTACCGTGCGCCCATGGAACTCCGCGTGGTGCGACACACCGACCGCTTCGACGAGGCCTGCCGGTTCTGGGGCGACACCCTCGGTTGGCCGGTCACCCGCCAATGGCCCGCCGGCGACGGTCAGGGCCGGGGCCGGATCTTCGGCTACGGCGACACCGCCCGGGTCGAGCTCATCGAGGTGGCCGACGCAACTCCGGTCGGCGGCGTGTTCCTGGGCGCCGAGGTCGACGACGTCGCCGCGGTGCGCGAGCACATCGTGGCTGCGGGGTTCACGCTGCTGCGCGATCTGGCCGACCAGCCGTGGGGTCATCGCAACCTCGCCGTCGTCGACCCGTCCGGCATCGAGCTGGTGCTGTTCCAGGTGATCGCCGCGCACGACTGACTCCGCGGCGCTGGCGCCGCGCAGTTCTCACTGATGGTGCGGCGGCTCGACGATGCGGTGACCGGTGTGATCGACTCCCGGCTGGTGGCGAGTGCCGTCGATGGTCTCCCGGGCCAGCGCCTGGGCGCCCAGGCCGAGGTGCTCGCCGACCGGCGTGCAGTCGATCCCCGGGCTCACGAGGTCGTAGCGCATGCGCAGCACCGTGCCCGCGTCGTCGGTGAACACCCGCCAGCCGCGGTCGTCGCTGTAGTGGGTGAGGGTGCAGCGGCCGACGAAGTCGTCCGGTGACTCCTCGACGATCAGGGTCAACGAGTGGTCTGATCCGACGTAGTGGACGGCGAGGTGCATGCTCGCCATAGTGCACCCGTTCCCCGGCGACAGCCAACTGCGGGCCGGCGTGAACGGAGGCTGCGAGTGCAGCGTTCTGGGCACGTCTGCTGCCGGAATCCGGCACGTTCTCTGCCCGGAAGGGTGTTTGGCGCGAATCCTGCCCGGAAGCCGAGGGAACGACGAAGGCCCCCTTGCGGGGGCCTTGCAACTCGTCGAGCAGGTACTTCGTAGTGGGGCTAACAAGAATCGAACTTGTGACCTCATCCTTATCAGGGATGCGCTCTAACCGACTGAGCTATAGCCCCAGCGGCGGATTGCAAGGCTAGCGGGCGCGCCGGAAAACCATCAATCGGGTTGCACTGCTTCGTCGGGCGCAGACCACAGCACGGCCGGCTGATCGGCCACCGAGCTCGGTCGTTCGGCTGCAGCCGCCGCGGCTGCCTGGGCACGGCGGGCGCGCCGCCAACCGAGGCCACGGTCGTCACGTGCGACCACTTCCTCCTCGAGGACGCTCACCCTGATGCCGCCCACGAGGTCGGTGATGAGGTTGAACAACGTGGCCATGAGCACCATCAGGCCGGTGACACCGACGACGAGGAAGAGGCCGGCAACCCACGAGTTGTGGTAGATCTGCCCGCCCTTGAGCTCGAAGGTCTTCCACCCGAAGCTCTCGAAGAAGCGTTGCACGTTGTCGACCGTGCCGGTGTTCTGCGCAACCTGCCAGAGCAACACCCCTGCAGTCAGGCAGGTGAAGTACATGAACAGGTTGAACACCAGCGCCACCTTGAAGACGCTCCAACTGTCGACGTGGCGCACCACACGGGTGACACGGCGCACCCGAGGCCGCCGCTTCGGCATCACCACCGGTTTGAGTGCCCGACTGGGCCGCTTGGGCTTGGTGAGCGAGGGCAGTCCACCGGTACCGTCGGTGTCGGTGTACTCGGGCGACGGCGGAGGCATCACCGTCGGCAGCGCGACGGTGGGGGGACCCGCGGGCACGGCGGGCACGAAGGCTTCGGGTGATGACGTCCGACCGGACTGGTCGCCGGACTGGTCGTCGGCCTGGTCGTCAGGTTCGTCGTCGACCGTGGCCGGCACGATGACCGGCAGCGCGGTGGGCAGCGACTCGTGCAGGTCGACGTACGAGTCGGTCGTGTCGAGCGGCGCGGCATCGACGATGCCGGTGGTCGATCCCTCCAGCGGAGGCGGGATGGGAGTGGCACGTTCGCCGAAGGGAGACGCCAGTCGGGGGACTCCGGTGCTGCGGACAGCACCCGGACGGGGCGGGCGTCGCGTGCCGCCGGTGCCGTCGACCACCTGTCCCTCGGTGCGCGGGTCGACCGGTTGCCCGCCGCGGGCTGCGGCGCCGCCTCGCTTCGCAGGGCGCGTGCCCACCCGCTTGTCGGGCAGGGGGGAGCCGTCGTCCACACAGCGAGTGTAGGCAACAGGGGATGCTCAAGGAGCGCGCGTCGCCCGGGCCGTGGCACGTTCGCCGGCCACGGTCACGACCACGACCACGTCGTCGCCCTGCACCTCGAACGACACCATGGTGCCGTGGTTGGCAGACGCCACGCGGGCTGCGGCAGGACGGCCGCCATCGACCCCGGCGAGTGCCGCCGCGTCGGCCGCGGCCTGCGCCTGCTCACGATGGACCACCCTCGCGCCGAACCTCGCGGCCGCCATCGCCACCACCACGATGACCACCGCGACCGCGAGCACCAGCATCACGGCCTGCCCGGCATCGACCCGACTTCGTGCGCGCACCGGCACCACCTCCTGCGTCGTCTCGTGCATGTGTGGCGGCGGGGCCGCGATGCAGGCGCCCGGTGGCGCGAGGTGCTACTCGTCCTCGCTGGCGAGGATGAGTGCGACGGAGGCAACGATGTCGCCCTCGGGGACGTCCATGATGGTGACGCCGGTGGCGTCGCGCCCGATGTGGCGGATGCCCCGCACCGGCGTGCGGATGGTGGTGCCACCGGATGCGATGGCCACGATCTCGTCGTCGTCGCCGACCATGAAGGCGGCCACCACGGCAGTGCCCTTGTTGCGCACGAACTTCATCCCCTTCACGCCCTGCCCGCCGCGGCCCTGCACGTTGAACTTGTCGAGCTGCACGCGCTTGCCGAAGCCGGCCTCGGTGATCATGAGGATCGATGTGTCGTCCTTGGCAAGGTCGACGCTGACGACGGTGTCGTTGGGCTTCATCTTCATGCCCCGCACACCGGAAGCAGCGCGACCCATCGGGCGCACCTCGCTCTCGTTGAAGCGGATGGTCATGCCGCTGCGGGCCACCATGAAGATGTCGTCGGAGCCGCTGGTCTCGATGACGCGCACCAACTCGTCGTGCTCGCGCAGGTTGAGCGCGATGAGGCCGTCGCGTCGACCGTTGTCGTACTCGTCGAACGAGGTCTTCTTCACCACCCCGTGACGGGTGGCGAAGAACAGGTAGCGCTCGGCCGCGAAGTCGCGGGTGTCGATGATCGCCTGGATGGTCTCACCCGGCTGCAGCGGCAGCAGGTTGACGATGGGCATGCCCTTCGCCTGCCGTTCGCGCTCGGGCACGTCCATCGCTCGCAGGCGGTAGACGCGGCCCCGGTTGCTGAAGAACAGCAGGAACGCGTGAGCCGTCGTGAAGATGACGTGCCGCACGATGTCGTCGCTCTTCAGCTTGGCGCCGCTGACACCGCGGCCGCCGCGGCCCTGCGTCTTGAACGACACGGCCGGCACGGCCTTCACGTACTGCGCCTCGGTCATCACGATGACGAGTTCCTTGTCGTCGACGAGATCCTCGATGCTCATGTCGCCGCTGTCGTAGGTGATCTTGCACTTGCGCGCGGTGGCGAACTCGTCCTTGATCGCGGTCATCTCGCTCTTGATGACGCCGCGCAGCTTCTCGGGCGAATCGAGGATGCTCTGCAGTTCGAGGATGCGCGCCTGCACATCGCCCAGCTCGGTCTCGAGGTCGATGCGGCTGAGGCGGGTGAGCTGCGACAGGCGCATCTCGAGGATGTCGGTGGCCTGGATCTCGCTGAACTCGTACGGTGCAGCCATGAGGCCGGCCTTGGCGGCCGCTGCGTCGTCACTGGCCCGGATGAGGGCGATGATGGCGTCGATGACGTTGAGCGCCTTGATGCGGCCCTCGAGGATGTGCGCACGGCGCTTCGCCTTGTCGAGTCGGAACTCGGTGCGGCGGGTGATGACGTCGACCTGGTGCTCGACGTAGCCCTGCAATGCCTGCACGAGGTTGAGCGTGCGCGGCACGCCGTGCACGAGCGCCACCATGTTGACCGGGAAGCTGGTCTGCAACTGCGTGAGCTTGTAGAGGTTGTTGAGCACCACGTTGGCATTGGCGTCGCGCTTGAGCGTGATGACGAGGTGCGTCTTGCCACCCGCCGACCCGTCGTTGACGTCGGCGATGCCGTCGAGGTCGCCACCGTCGACGAGCTCTTGGATGCGGCCGGCGATGGCCGAGCAGCTGGCCTGGTAGGGGAGCTCGGTGACGACGACCTGCATCTGGCCGCGCTTGCCCTCCTCGATGGTGGCCGTGGCCCGCATCTTGATGCTGCCGCGGCCCGTGCGGTAGGCGTCGATGATGCCGGCGCGGCCGAGGATGCTGCCGCCGGTGGGGAAGTCGGGCCCCTTGACGAACTGCATGAGGTCGTCGGCCGTCGCCTCCGGATGGTCGATGAGGTGGATGGCGGCGTCGATCACCTCGCCCAGGTTGTGCGGCGGGATGCTGGTNNGACGGTCTCTTCGTCGATGTCGGCCAGCATCTGCATCGCCAACGGGTCGAGCCGGCATTCGGTGTAGCGCTCTGCAGCCGCTCCGAAGTCTGGGGAACCATAGTTTCCGTGGAAGTCGATGAGCGGGTGGCGCAGGCTGAACGGCTGGGCCATGCGCACCAGCGCGTCGTAGATGGCCGAGTTGCCGTGCGGGTGGTACTTGGCCATGGTGTCGCCGGTGACGCGCGCCGACTTCACGTGCGCGCGGTTGGGCCGGAAGCCCTGCTGATCCATGTCCCAGATGATGCGACGATGCACCGGCTTGAGGCCGTCGCGCACGTCGGGCAGGGCGCGCGACATGATGACCGACATCGCGTAGTCGATGAAGCTGCGCTCCATCTCGTCCTGCAGCTGGATGGGCTGGATGTCGTCGCCGGGGCCGTCGCCCGAGGAGTCGCCAGGGGGAGTGATGTTGGTGTCGCTCATCTCAGAAGTCCAGGTTTCGTACGTCGCGGGCGTTGGTGGTGATGAACAGCTTGCGGCTCTCGACGTCGTCGCCCATCAGCACGCTGGTGATCTCGTCGGCCACGGCTGCTTCCTCGAGGGTGATCTGCAGCAGGGTGCGCGAGGCGTGGTCCATGGTGGTGGGCTTGAGCTCCTGCCAGTCCATCTCNNAGGAAGCGGTTCTTGGCGTGCTCGTCCTTCAAGTAGATCTTCTCCTTGCCGACGAGCGTGGAGAACAGAGGCGGCTGCGCGATGTACACGTAGCCGGCCTCGACGAGTCCGCGCATCTGGCGGAAGAAGAACGTGAGCAGCAG
>PMCN01000197.1 GCA_003154135.1 Acidimicrobiaceae bacterium | reverse complement strand
AGTCGGCGGTGGACAGCGACGTGAGGCTCACCTCGCTGTAGCCCGTGCTGCGCAGGCCCGACTGGACCATGGTGCGCACCTGCTCGGCCGGCCGCTCACGCACGGGGCGAGTGATCATGCCCGCCTGGCAGAAGCGACAGCCGCGCGTGCAGCCGCGGAACACCTCGACCGCGAGCCGGTCGTGCACCACTTCGGTGAGCGGCGCCAGCGGATGCTTCGGGTAGGGCCACTCCCCCAGGTCGGCCACGGTGCGCTTGTGCACCACGGCCGGCACGTCGGGATATCGGGGCGTGACGGCACGCAGCGCCGGCCCGTCGTACTCGACGTCGTACATGGCCGGCGCATAGACGCCGGGGATCTTCGCCAACTCGCGCAGCACACCCTCACGGCTTCCGGGAGTGCGCCCAGAGGCCTTCCAGTCGCGCACGACGTCGGTGATCTCGCCGATGACCTCCTCGCCCTCACCGAGCACCACCAGGTCGACGAAGTCGGCCAGCGGCTCGGGGTTGAAGGCGCAGTGCCCGCCGAGCACCACCAGCGGGTGGTGCGGCTCGCGATGGGCCGACCGCACCGGCACGCCGGCGAGATCGATCATGTTGATGACGTTGGTGTAGACGAGCTCGGCGGCCAGGCCGAAGGCGAGCAGGTCGAAGTCGCCCGCGGCACGGTGCGTGTCGACCGAGAACAGGGGCACGCCGCGCTGGCGCATCAGCGCCTCGAGGTCGTTCCAGGGCGCGTAGGTACGCTCGGCGACAGCGTCGTCGCGTTCGTTCAGGATTTCGTAGAGGATCTGGAGCCCCTGGTTGGGCAAGCCGATTTCGTAGGTGTCGGGGTAGGCGAGCAGCCAGGTGACCTTGCCCGGCGCATGCCGAGGGGTCGTGGCGCCGTCCTCGCACCCGATGTAGCGGGCTGGCTTTTGTACCCGTGCCAGGAGCGGTTCGATCCGCGCCCAGAGAGAACTCATGTGAACCCCAGCTTAACCGAGCACATCGCCACTTGCCCGGATGCAACCGACGCCGGGCCACCCGAGTGGGGTGGGGGTCAGCGGTAGCGGCGCATGTGCACGCTCTGGACGAGGCCGAGCAGGGCGAAGAAGGTGACGATGCCCGAGCCGCCGTAGCTGATGAACGGCAGGGGCAGCCCGGTGATGGGCATCACGCCGATGGTCATCGCGACGTTCTGGAACACCTGCCAGAGCAGCATGGCGAAGACGCCGGTGCACAGGTAGGTGCCCAGCAGGTCGCGCGACAGGTGGGCGATGCGCCAGATGCGCAACAGCACCACGGCGTAGAGGCCGAGGACGACGGCGCAGCCGATGAGGCCGAACTGCTCGCCGACGGCCGAGAACGGGAAGTCGGCCCACTGCACCGGGATGTCCTTGGGGGCGTTGGTGATCGGCCCCTGCAACCAGCCCTTGCCCGCGATGCCACCCGTGGCGAGCGCTCGGATGGCGTTGCGCCCCTGGTAGAGCACATCGGCGAGCTTGGGGTCGGTGGAGTTCTGGTGGAAGAACGCGGTGAACCGGCTGAGCTGGTACTGGTTGACGATCTTGGTGACCACCGCGGCGCCGACGGTGGCCACCGACAGCACGCTGATCATCAGCATGTAGCGGGCCTTTGCGCCGGCGACGAGCATGATGCCCATGGCCATGGCGATGAGCACCGACGCCGAGCCGAGGTCGGGCTGGATGATGATGAGCGTCGCCGGGGCACCGACGAGCATGAGCCCGATGATGAACCGGTGGTAGGGCAACTCGTCGCTGCGGTCCTCGGAGAGGTATGCGGCCACGGTGAGCAGCGTGGTGAACTTCGCGAACTCGGCTGGTTGCAGGTTGAGCGGACCGACGTTGAAGCTCAGGTTGGCGCCACCACTGAGCGCGCCGGTGGCCTTCACCAGCACCAGCAGCATGATGGTGACCCCGTAGAGGAACCGGGAGTGGTCCTTCCAGAAGTCGTAGTCGAACGACATCACCACCACCATGCCGAGCACGGCACCGATGAGGAAGATCTCCTGACGGGTGACGAAGAAGAACTCGTACGGATGCGTACCGCTGGGCGGCGACTTGGAGTACGACGCCGAGTAGATGACGAACAGGCCCACCGCGGCGAGCGCGCCCGTGGCAACCATGAGCACCCAGTCGATGTTGCGGGTGGGTGCCGAGGGGCTGGCGTGGATGTTGCCCAGGCCCGAGTCGGGCTTGCGCGACATGAGCGAGACGGGCACGGCTAACCCCGGTCCGAGCTCACCAGACCGCCGAGGCACGTGGCGTCACGCAGCTGCTTCGGCGGCGCCGCCACGGTGGAGTTGAGGTCGAGCGGATCGCTGATCTGCACGGGATCGAGCGTCACCTTGCCGGCGAGCGCGAGGAACATGCACTTGGTGAGCGGGGCGGCGGCCTTGGCGCCGTAGCCGCTCTTCTCGAGGTACGACACCACGGTGTAGGGCAGCGTGTCGTCGGTGCTGAACGCACCGAACACCGACGAGTCGTTCCACGGGAGGCTGGCGGCGCCTTGCGCGGTGCCGGTCTTGCCGTCGATCTCGACGGGGAAGCCGCTGAAGAGGTACTCGCCGGTGGTGGCGTGGTAGATGCCGAACTTCACGCCCTTGCCGCGGATGACTCGGTGCAGGCCGTTGAGGATGGGTTGGATGATGTTGGCCGGCATCTCGAGCGAGTCGCGCACGACGGGCGCGTCGTACGACTTGACGACGGTGCCCGCAGCGAGGTCGGCCATGCCAGGGCCGGCGTCGGGAACGAGGGGCGCGTAGATGGCCTTGATGATGCTCGGCTGGAGCAGGAAGCCGCCGTTGGCGAGCGTGGCGTAGGCATCGGCGAGCTGCAGCGGCGTCGACGCGAACAGGCCCTGGCCGATGGCCGCGAGCACGTTGTCGCCCACCACCAGGCGCGGCACTTCACCCTTGCCCAGCACGCCCTTGTCGACGAGTGCCTTCTTCGACGCGTTGTCGGGCACGCGACCCTTCTGTTCGAACGGCAGCTGGACGCCGGTCTTGAGGCCGAACCCGAACCGTTGCAGGTCGGTCTTCAACAGGCTCTCCTGGTTGGGCAGGTTGCGGCTGGCCTGCCAGAAGCGCTCGCCGAGGGCGTAGAAGAACGAGTCGCTCGACACCGCCAGCGCATCGGAGACGGTGACCGGCCCGTAGACCGCGGGTTGGTTGGTGCTCTTGCTGGCCGCGTTCTTGAAGATGCAGCGGGCGATGCCACCGTTCTGCTGGCAGTTCGACGGGTCGATCGACTGCAGGGTGTACGTGCCCTTGTCCTGGAAGACGGTGTTGGCATTGATGAGGCCCGAGTGCATGGCCGACCAGGCGACGAACGGTTTGATGGTGGAGCCGATGTTGTAGCTGCCCTGCACGGCGCGGTTGACCAGGATCGACTGGTCGGGGTCGATGGGCGTGCCGTCGGGGTTGGTGCTCGGGAACAGCTCCTTGTACTTGGTGCCGTCGATGCCCGATTCCATCCACCGGTTGTCGAAGGTCGGGTAGCTGGCCATCGCCACCACCTGGCCGTTGCCTTGGTTGAGCACCACCACGGAGCCCGCGGGCGCCTTGTGCTGCACCCACTCGGGGTAGTCGACCTTGGAGCCGTCGGCCAGGGTCTGCTGGTACACGCGCGTGCGGCAGTTGGTCTTCAGGTCGCACGGGTTGTGCGGCGCCGAGTCGGCTTGCTTCAGATCGGTGGGCAGGTTGCGTCGCGACTTGAGCTCGGTCTCGAGCGCCTGCTCGGCGTACTGCTGGATGTCGAGGTCGATGCTGAGCTGGATGTCGAAGCCGGCCACCGGTTCGACGCGCTGATCGACGAGCTCGCGCACGATGGCTCCACTGGCGTCGACCTCGTACACGCGCTTGCCCCACTGGCCGTGCAGCTCGCGCTCCATGCTCTGCTCGACGCCGAACTGACCCACCCGTTCGTTGCGCTTGTAGCCCTGCGCCAGGTAGCTCTTCAGGCTGTTGGCACTGATGCCACCCATGTACCCCACGACGTGCGAGGCGAGCGGCGCGTACGGGTACACCCGCTTGTACTGCTCGACGACGTCGACACCCGGGTAGTCCTCGCCGCGCTCCTTGAGGAAGTTGACGGTGGGCTCGTCGACGTCCTCCTTCAGCGGCAGCGGCAGCAACGTGTCGTACAGCTGGGCCTTCGTGCACGGCTTGGGCAGCTTGTAGCAGGGGTCGTAGCGCCGCATCAGGTCGTCGACCGGCGTCTTCAGCGGACCCGACAGGCGCGAGAAGAGGGCGAGACGGTTCTTCTCCTTCTTCACCACCGCCCAGTCGACGGTGACGGTGAGCACGCGTTCGTTGTCGGCCATGATACGGCCCTTGGCGTCGAAGATGCGGCCGCGCTCGGCCGCGATGTACACCGTGCGCAGCTTCGATGCAGTGACCTTGGCCTGGTACGACTCGCTCTGCACGCCCTGCAGGAACCACAGGCGAGCGCCGAGCAGCCCGATGAGCAGCAGCGACACCGTGGCGAGCACGCCGAGGCGGGCGGAGCGCTTGTCAACGGCCATTGCGACATTCTTGTCGATCGTGTGACGAATCGGGACGCGCGCGCCTCATTCCAGCATCGCCTTCCACTTCTTGCGCTTCACACCCATCATCCATCGGCCCACCGGCATCAGCAGCGGGCACAGCATCGCGGCGGCGAGCGCCACGATGGGCACCGTGACCAGCAGGTCGCCGGTGATCCAACCGCTCTCGCCGGTGACCACCTCGGCGATGGGCACCGCCGTCTCCCCCACCGCGGCGCCGACGAAGGCGAAGATGCACGCCAGCCACCACTGCGGGTCGGGGGTGAAGCTGTGCACGTAGCCGGCGGTCATGCCGCCGAGGCCGTAGGCGAGCGCCATCAGTCCGAGCGGTGTGTTGCCGCTGAAGTCGTACAGCAGGCCGAGCACGAAGCCCGCCACCGCGCCGCGGTCGGATCCGCCACCGGCACCGGCGGCGACCACCAGGGCGAGCACGAACTGCACCTTCACGCCGTGCACCGGATGGTTGCCGAACACGACTCGTTGGACCGACAGAGCGATGAGGCCCACCGGCACGAGGCGCAGCAGTGGACCGACGACGACGTTGCGCACCTTCAGCGACCGATGGCGTCGGTGTTCGGCACGTACAGCACGACGGCCACGAAGTTGAGCCGCTTCAGGCTCGCGTTGGGGGTGACCTCGACGAGGGCGCTGCTGCTGCCGGTCTGCCGTTCGACCTTGGTGATGATGCCGATCGGGATGCCCTGCGGGGCAAGACCGTTGTTGCCGCCGGCGGTGTCGACCACGGCACCCACCCTGACGCTGGTGCCCGACGCGCTGGTGTCGACGAACCGCAGCAGCAGCGGCTTGTCGGCGCCCTGTCCCTGGAGCATGCCGGTCTCGCGCACCACTTCCAGCGGCGAGGAGGTGCTCGTGGTGGTGTCGCCCACCGGCGTGCTCGACCCCGTGTCGCCGGTGGCCGGCGGCTGCGTGCTCGAGGTGGTGGGCGACGTGGTGGAGGTGGTGCTGGTGAGGTCGCCCACCGGGATGCCGGAGGGGGTGGTGCTGCCCGTGGGGACGGTGGTGCCCGGCTCGTCGGGGGCGGTGAGCACCTGCGCGGCGATGGCGTACTCGGGGTCGGTGATGAGCAGCACGAGGCTCTGCGTGGGGTACACCTTGGTGATGCGGCCGATGAGACCGGCGCCATCGGTGACCGGCATGCCAACGGCCACCCCCTGCTGCGATCCGACGTTGATCTGCAAGGTGTTCTGGAAGTTGCTCGGCGAATCGCCCACCACCTGCGCGGCCACGGTGGGATAGCGGAACTTCGAGGCGAGCTGGTTGAGCTTGAGGAGCTCGCGGTACTCGAGCACGGCGCTGCGCGACTCGACGTCGTTGCCACGCATGTGCTCGATCTGGTCGCGCAGCACTTCGTTCTGCCGTTCGAGGTCGTCGTAGTTGGTGACGCCGTTCCAGGCCCGTTCGACCGGCAGCGTGATGGCCTTGGTGGCCGTGTCGATGGGCTGCAGCACACGGTCGACCAACGAGCGCGCGCGATCGATGACCGGGTTGCCGTGCTTGTCGAGGGTGATGAGCAACATGCATGTGAGCACGACGAGCAGGATGACCCTGCGGCGGCTCAGCGAGGAGAACATGAGGACGGTCGGCCGATGCTTAGTCGTCGCCGCCGAGCGACATCAGCCCCCGCATCGCGTCGATGTTCTCCAACGCGCGGCCCGAGCCGATGACCACGCTGTAGAGCGGGTCGTGCGCGATCTTGATGGGCATGCCCGTCTCGTGCGACAGGCGGCGATCGAGGCCGGCGAGCAGTGCGCCGCCACCGGTGATCATGATGCCTTGCTCCATGATGTCGGCGGCCAGTTCCGGCGGGGTGCGGTCGAGCGTGGTCTTCACGGCGTCGACGATGGCGGACAACGGCTCGGCGAGGGCTTCGCGCACCTGCTCGGTGGTGAGCGGCACCGTGCGCGGCAGGCCACTGATGAGGTCGCGGCCGCGGATGTCGGCGGTGAGCTCGTCGTCGAGCGGCCACGCCGAACCCATGTGGATCTTGATCTCCTCGGCAGTGCGGTCGCCGATGGCGAGGGAGAACTCCTTCTTCACGTACTGCAGCACGGCGTCGTCGAGCTCGTCGCCCGCCACGCGCACCGACTGTGCGGTGACGATGCCGCCGAGGGAGATGACCGCCACTTCCGTGGTGCCACCGCCGATGTCGACGATCATGTTCCCGCTGGGCTCGTGCACCGGCATGTCGGCGCCGATGGCAGCCGCCATGGGCTCCTCGATGATGTGCACGGGCTTGCGGGCGCCCGCGTACTCGGCCGCGTCTTGCACCGCGCGCTGCTCGACACC
>PMCN01000188.1:41616-46346 GCA_003154135.1 Acidimicrobiaceae bacterium | reverse complement strand
GCCTTGGCGGCGGAGAGGAGGTCGCGAAAGGTTGCCATGCCTGAAAGGTTACCCCTTCAGTCGGGATTCGTCACGGGTGCACAGCAGCGCGATCAGCCCACCAGCGTGGGCAGCAGTTCGGCGAGCGATCCGAGGAGCACCACGTCGGCGAACCGGTCCATTCGGGTGGGCTCGCCGTTGACGATGACGACCTTCGCACCGGCCGCCTTCGCGCGCGGCACCATGTTGGCAGCGGGGAACACCGACAGCGTCGAGCCGGCGGCCAGGAGCAGGTCGCAGTGATCGGCGGCGTCGAGCGCAGCCTCCATGACGCCCGGCACCAGGCTCTGACCGAACGACACCGTGTCGCTCTTCACCACCCCACCGCACACCTCGCACGACGGGTCTGGGTCGCCGGCTCGCACTCGGTCGAGCAGCTCCGGCATCGGCCGCCGGTCGTTGCACTTCCAGCACCTCGACCAGTGCATCGTGCCGTGCACCTGGATCACCCGCCGCGGGTCGTTCCCGGCCTTCTGGTGCAGCTCATCGATGTTCTGCGTGACCAGGGCGAGCAGGTGCCCGCGTCGCTCGAGCTCGACGAGCGCGCGGTGCGCGGCGTTGGGGATCGCGGCCCACGCCGGTGAGTGCAGCCGACTCTGCCACGCGAACTTCCTCACCTCACCGTCGGCGAGGTAGTGCTGCAACGTGCTCGCCTTCTCGGCGGCCGGGTTCTTCGTCCAGACACCGTTCGGCCCGCGGAAGTCGGGGATGCCCGAGTCGGTCGACATGCCGGCGCCCGTGAACGCCACGATGCGAGTCGCCGACTGCACCATGGCCGTCGCGCGGGCCATCGATGCGTCATCCATCGCGACATTCTGTCGGTACACCACCCCTTTCGCGCGCGCGCCCGCCGAGAAGGTGAACTTCGTTCAAGCCGAGGGCGGCGACGACCGAAAGACGGGTCGAGAGGAGCACTCGACATGTCGCACAGCACTCTGGCGCCCTGGGTGCTGAGATCACTGGCCGGCCTCATTGTTGCCGGCGGTGCACTCGTCGGCCCGGCCGCGGCCATCGCGACCAACCACCCCACCCGCGGCACGCATCGCCTGCTGGAGGCGGCGACCTGCCAACGCCGCACGCGAGGCGCACCCGTCTCCGGACAGCTGACGATCGCCGTCACGGTGCCGGCCGTCGCGTTGCTACGAGTCGACGCCCGCGGCCGGATCATCGCTGCCGCGACCAACACCGGCTGCCGGCCTCGGCAGGGCGACATCGCCTACGTGGTGCAACCCGACGGATCGCTGGTCGCCGACCACCGCGTCAGGCTCGACATCGTCGACTGGACCGGCGACTTCCGCGTGCCCGGACGCATGCAGCCACAAGTGATCGACACGCACTGACACGGTGCCTGTTTGCCGGTGGGTACGGCCCGCTGTGCCCAGTGTGGATGAACGGCTTCCCCCTCCGCCGCCACCGCATCCTGGGGGAACCATGCACGCAGCCCACGCAGCCTTCACGCCGGCCGAGCCAACGGTGATGGTGGTGCCGTGGCACGACCCCGTCGTCGACTCGATCGGCCACGACGTGCGCAGCCACTACGTCGAGCTGTTCTGGCTGAACATCCTCGGCCCGACCGCGTTGTGGGCGTTGCGCCGGCTCGTGCTCGGCCTCGACCGGTACCCGCTGGGCTACGAGCTCGACCTCGACGAGACCGCGAACGCACTCGGGCTCTCCTACAACGCGCACACGTCGAACACGTTCGTTCGAGCGCTGCAGCGCTGCGTGCTGTTCGGTGTCTCGCAACCGGTGCCCGACGGCCTCGCCGTGCGCCGCCGCTTGCCGCCGGTGGCAGCCCGTCATCTCGCCCGCATGCCGGCGGGACTGCAGGCGCAGCACGACCTCTGGCGAGTGCGCCAGGTGTCCATGGACGAGCTGAGCCGCGGTCAGCTGCTCGCCGACGCGATGGTGCGCGCCGGCGACGACCCCGACATGGTCGAGCGTCAACTGCTGGCCGCTGGCATCGCGCCGCTCACCGCCGAGGTGGTGACCCAGGCGGTGCGAGACGACGCGCCGGTCACTTCGAGAAGTGCAGCGCCAGATCGATGAGCAGGCGGGCACCGAAGCCGGTGGCCCCCTTGGCGAGCCAGCCGTCGTCGCCGTCGGAGCTCATCGGGCCGGCCATGTCGATGTGCGCCCACGGCACGTCACCCACGAACTCGCTCAGGAACAGCGACGAGGTGATGACGCCGGCGTGCGGTCCGCCCACGTTGCGCATGTCGGCCACGGTGCTGTCGAGCAGCTTGCGATAGGCCTTCTCGAGCGGCATCTGCCACACCGCCTCGTCGGTGTTCGCGGCGGCGGCGCGCAGCCGGTCGACCACACCCTGGTCGTTGCCCACCACACCGGCCACCCGGTTGCCCAGCGCCACCATCTGCGCGCCGGTGAGCGTGGCGATGTCGACGATCGCGTCGGGGTGCATCTCGGCCGCGAGCGAGAGGCCGTCGGCGAGCACCAGCCGACCTTCGGCGTCGGTGTTCTGCACCTCGGCGGTCTTGCCGTTGCGGAAGGTGAGCACGTCGCCCACCTTGAGCGCACTGCCGGACGGCATGTTGTCGGTGCACATGAGGAAGGCCGTCACCTGCGACCGGCACTTGAGCGCCTTGAGGGCGCCCATCGCGCCCAGCACTGCCGCGGCGCCACCCATGTCCATCTTCATCGTCATCATGCCATCGGTGGTCTTCAGGCTCAGCCCACCGGAGTCGAACATGATGCCTTTGCCCACGAGCGCGAGATGGCCGATCGGGTTGCGCGGCGTGTACGTGAGGCGCACCATGCGCGGCGGCTCGGTGCTGCCCCGGTTGACGCCGATGATGCCGCCGCAGCCCATGGCCTCGAGCTGATCGCGGTTGAACACGTCGACGACGAGCCCGCTCTGGGCCGCGATGGTGACCGCGATGTCGGCCATCTGGCGGGCGTTGAGGTGTGCCGGCGGCGTGTTGGCCAGGTCGCGTGCGAGCGTCGTGGCTGCGGCCGTCGCCGCACCGCGTTCGATGCCGAGTGCGGCACCCTTCGAGCGGGCCTCACCGACCACGACGACGAGCTGGGTGAGCGCGCTGGTGGTGGGTTCGCGCTTGATGCCCGCGTACCGGTAGGCGGCCAGCAGCGCCCCCTCCACCACGGCCTGGGCGGCATCGGCCGCATCCACACCGGGCAGGTCGGCGAGCGACGTTGCCACAACCGCACGCCGGCCCGCGGCGCGCACCAGTGAGGCCGCGGCCGTGCGCAGCGACGACACGGTGAGCGCGGCGGGGTCGCCCACACCGACGGCAACTTGCGTCGCGCCGGAGGGCGCGGGCACGACAAGGGTCTGACCCAGCTTGCCCTCGAACCCGTGCGCAGCCAGTGCGGCTCGGCTGAGACCGAGCGAGCGGGGCACGGTGCCGGAGGTGGCAACGGGCACGCCGACGACGTCGACGGCCTTCGGGGCGGAGCGGGCGAGCAGCACGGTTGCAGTCATGGGCGCAAGTCTGGCCGAGCACGAGCGGTTCCGCGTCACACGGCGAGTTCGTGCTCATCCTCGACCGGGCGTGACGGCTCAGCCCGCGACGCCTCCGGGCGCGGGCTGAGATCGTGCCCACGCCTCGGCGAGTGCCGCGTACCGGCCACCCCGCGCGATCAGCTCGTCGTGCGTGCCCAGTTCCACCAGACGGGCGTGGTCGATGACCGCAATCCGATCGGCACGACGCACGGTGCTCAGGCGGTGAGCCACGACGATCACCGTGCGACCTTCCATCAGCCGCTCGAGCGCACCCTCCACCACGGCTTCCGTACCGGGGTCGAGGTTGCTGGTGGCTTCGTCGAGCACCAGCACCGACGGGTCGACCAGCGCCGCACGCGCCAGCGACACAAGCTGGCGTTCGCCGGCCGAGAGCCGCGAGCCACGCTCGCGCACCTCGGTGTCGAGCCCATCGGGGAACTCCTCGAACCGCTGCAGCACACCGATCGCGGTGAGCGCCCGCGCGACGTCGTCGTCGGTGGCACCGGGCCGGGCGATGCGGATGTTGTCGCGGATGGTGCCGCCGAAGAGGAAGCCCTCCTGCGGCACCACCACCACGCGTTCGCGCAGCGACTGCAACGATGCGACCCGCAGATCGACGTCGTCGAACGACACGTGCCCCGTCGTCGGGTCGTAGAGGCGCGACAGCAGCTTGGCGAGCGTGCTCTTGCCCGCACCCGTCGGCCCCACGAGCGCGAGCCGTTCGCCGGGGGCGACCGAGATGCTCACGTCGTGCAGCGCGGCACGTTCGGCGCCCTCGTAGCGGAACGTGATGTTGTGCGCGGTCAGCTCGCCGGCGAGCGGCAGCTGCACNNGGGTCGAACAGGTTGGCGAGCAGCAGCACGAACGCGGCCACGGTGCCGAAGGCCACCGAACCGTGGTGCACCAGGAAGCCACCGACACCGATGATGAGCGCGATCGACGTGATGCCCGACCACTCGACGAGCCCGAAGTACCACGTGCTGATGAACACGCTGCGCAGGTGCGAGCGGTAGAGCGCCTGGTTCGACTCGACGAAGCGGCGCTCCTGCTCGGCCTCGCGTCCGTAGGCCTGGATGACACGGACGCCCGTGATGCCTTCCTGCAGGTTCGAGAGGTTGTGGCCGACGCGCTCGCGCACGTCGAGGTAGGCGACGTTCGAGAGGCGCTGGAAGCGCACCGATGCCACGCCGAGGATGGGCGCGACGAAGAGCAC
>PMCN01000188.1:0-41577 GCA_003154135.1 Acidimicrobiaceae bacterium | reverse complement strand
ACGGTGACGCGCAGGTCGCGCAGGAAGCCCTCGCCGGCGCGGTTGATGGCGAGGTACTGCAAGCGGCCGACCACGTAGCCGAGCACGACGGTGACGAAGTAGCCGGCCACGGCGATGTTGAGCACGGTGGCGCTCGACTTGGAGATGCCGCGGTCGAGGCCGAACTTCACGAACAGCGGTCCGGCGACGGTGCAGGCGGTCGACACCGCCACGAGCGCGAACGCCCACCAGATGGTGCGCCGGTACGGCCCGGCGAACTGCAACGAGCGGCGCAGCACACGTCCGGTCTCGGCGCGGTCGAGGCGATCCTCGTCGCCGACGGCGTTGCCGGCCCACATGTCAGCGAACCCCCGCCGTGTTGCGATCGCCGTCACCGAGATCGCCGTCACCGTGATCGCCGTCATCGAGATCGTCGTCGAGCGACAACGCGGCCAGCACGGCGCGGTAGCGCTCGCTGGTGGCCAGGAGCTCGTCGTGCGTGCCGGTGACGGCCACCGCTCCCCCGTCGAGCAGCACGACGGTGTCGGCGAGTGCGATCGTGCCCGGCCGGTGGGCGATGACGATGGTGGTGCGACCCTCCATCACGGTGCGCATCGCCTCGCGGATCTCGTGCTCCTTCGAGGGGTCGACGGCGCTCGTCGCATCGTCGAGCACGAGCACTCGTGGGTCGGCCACGATGGCGCGGGCGAGCGCGATGCGCTGACGCTGGCCGCCGCTGAGCGAGTAGCCGCGTTCGCCGAGGAGCGTGTCGTAGCCCTCGGGCAGTTCGAGGATGAAGTCGTGCGCGCCCGACAGCCGGGCGGCGGCCTCCACCTCGGCCTGCGTCGCATCGGGCCGAGCGAATGCCATGTTGGCGGCGAGCGTGTCGTGGAACAGGAACGTGTCCTCGAACACGATGGCCACCGCGCTGCGCAGCTCGGCGAGCGTGAGGTCGCGCACGCCCACGCCGTCGATCTCGATGCCGCCGTCGTCGACGTCGTAGAAGCGCACGAGCAGTCGCGCCAGGGTGCTCTTGCCGCTGCCGGTGGCGCCCACCACCGCCACCGACGCGCCGGCGGGGATGTGCAGCTCGAGGTCGTGCAGCACGGGCGAGTCGGCGCGGTAGCCGAAGCGCACGTGGCGGAAGTGCACGTCGCCGCGGGTGTCGCCGTCGGGCAGCGTGCGCGGGTGCGGCGGGTCGGCAACCTCGGGTTCGGTGGCGAGCACCTCGTTGACGCGCACGAGTGCAGCCGCTGCACGCTGGCCGTAGGCGACGGTCATGCCGAGGTTGCGCAGCGGGAAGATGAGCAACCCGATGTACTGCATGAACTCGAGCATCTGACCCCTGGTCATCGTGCCGGCCAGCACGCGGTGACCGCCGATGGCCAGCACCGCCAGCAGGCCCAGGTTGGGCAGCAGGTCGAGTGCCGGCAGGAACGCGCTGCGCACGCGTGCCGCCTCGAGCGACACGGTGCGGATGTCGTCGGCCTCGGTGCGCAGGCGTCGTGCCGTCACCTCGTGAGCGCCGAACCCCTTGATCACGCGCACCCCGCTGACCGCTTCCTCGACCACCGTGGCGAGCTGCGCCTGCTCCTGCTGCACCGCCATCACGGCCGGGTGGATGCGACGCGAGAAGCGGGTGGCGAGCACGTTGAGGAATGGCAGCGGGGCCAGCGCCACCACCGCCAGCAGCGGCTGCTGGACGACGAGGATGACGACGATGGCGAGCACCATCGCGAAGTTGGAGACGGTGATGGGGATCATCACCACGAACCCCTGGATCTGCAGCAGGTCGCTCGATGCGCGGCTCATGAGCTGGCCGGTCTGCGTGTGGTCGTGGTACTTCACGTGCAGGCGCAGGACGTGCGCGAACAGCCGCTCGCGCAGCACCGTCTCGGTGAAGCGGCTCTCGCGGAACGCGTACCAACGCCGCCACGCCGTGAACACACCGGCGATCACGGCCATGGCACCGATGAGCACGGCCCAGAACAGCAACGAGCCGGTGCCGAGGATGGCTCGGTCGACCGCCATGCTGGTGAGCTTCGGGACTGCCACCTTGCCGGCGCTCCACAGCAGGCCGACGACGACGCCGGCGATCAGCCCCTTGCGCTGCTCGCGCAGGACCACGCGCAGCAGGTTCCAGCCTTCTCGGCCGGGCGTCGGCGCGTCGCTCGTCCCGGTCCCGTCCCCCACGCCGCCGACACTACGCGCGACCGACGCCGCTCACGCAGCCGGATATCGCCGCCTAGAGTTGTCACCCATGTCGTTCGTGTCGTGGATTCTCGTCGGCCTCATCGCCGGTTTCTTGGGCCGGTTCATCGTGAAGGACGACCGCAGCGGCTGCCTCTACACCATGGCCGTGGGCGTGCTGGGCGCGCTCATCGGTGGCAGCCTCATGCAGGCTGCAGGGCACAAGGGAGTCACCGAGTTCGACTTCCGCTCGGTGCTGGTCGCCGCGCTGGGCGCAGTGCTGCTGCTGTTGCTGCTGCAGGCCATTCGCGGCCGCAGGCACTGACTCAGCGGCCGCTGAGCAGCTCGGTCACCCGCTCCTTGGGGCGGCCGACGATGGCCTTCTTCCGGGTCACCACGACCGGTCGCTGCAACAGCTGCTTGTGGCGCACCAGCAGATCGACCACCTGATCGTCGGTGACCGCGTCGGCCTCGGTGAGGCCGAGCTTCTGCCACAGGCTGTCGCGCCGCACCAGATCGGTGACCGGGCCGTCGAGCTTGGCGATGATCGAGCGCAACGTGGCTGCGTCGGGAGGGGTCTTCAGGTAGAGCACGATGTCGGCTTCGACCCCGAGCTCCTGGGCAATGCGCACGGCATTGCTCGACGAGTTTCAATTCGGGTTGTGGTAGATCGTCACGTCGGCCATGGCGCGAGGGTAGCAACTCCCCAACCGCGTCATACCCCCTCGGTACCGTCGCCACCAGCGGCTTCCCCCGTCGTCGTCCCACCGCCGCGCACCGCGCGGCTCGTGCGCCGTTCCCGGAGGTTCGTCCATGCACGCCCTACCCCTGCACTCCACCGTCCCGGTGCGCTGTGCCGCCGATGCACTCGATCTGCTGGCGCTCGCCATGCGGCATCCGCTCCAGCACGAGGTGCTGTCCTTCCTCCTCGATCCCGAGGGTGTCGGCGGCCTGCTCGTCGCGGTCGAGGGCACGCACGCTCCCGACGCCCTCGTCGACGTGGTGCAGCTCATGGCCCGGGTCGGCGAGGCGGTGCCGTGGGCGGCGTCGTTGGTGGTGGCCACGGTGCGCCCCGCCGGGGGCGTGCTGCCCGGCGACGCCGATCGCTGGCTCGAGGCCAGTGCCGTCGCCGACGAGTTCCACATCCGGCTCATGGAGTGGTTCGTGGTCAGCCCACTCGGCATCGTGTGCCCGCGCGACCTCCTCGGCGAACCCGAGCGCTGGCCGGAGTGAGCGCGTCAGTCGGCAGCCCGTCGTTGCGCCGGGCTCAGGCGCAGGCCGGCGGCCCGCAACCGGCGCACCAGCTCCCTGGCCGGCGTCGGCACCGCGCCGCTCTCCACCACCTGCGCGTAGTGCTCCTCCGGCACGTCGTAGTGGTCGCCGTGAAAACCGCGGCGGGGGATGCCCATCGCCTCGGCGAACTCGTGCAGCTCCTGCAGGTCGCGATCGCTCACCAGGTGCGACCACCGCCGGCCCTGCAGCCACCAGCGAGGTTCGTCGATCAGCACCGTCATCCGCCCATACGATCACATCATGACGGCGCCAGAGGTCGAACTGCGAGCGGTGTGGACGCATCTCGCCGGCCCGTCGCACGTCGACGCCCTCGACCACCTCCTGTCACGCTTGCGCGAGCCGCACCGGCACTACCACACCGCCACGCACGTCATGTGGGTGCTGCGCCACGTCACGGCCATCACCGAAGCCGACACGTTGCCGCCCGGCCTGCACCTGCCCGAGATCCGCCTCGCCGCGTTGTTCCACGATGCGGTCTACGACCCACGGTCGGCCGACAACGAGGTCCACAGCGCCGACCTGGCGATGCGCCGCGCCGGCGAGCTGGGATGGGCATCACCGCGCTGCACCCTCGTGCGGCGGCTCGTCATGGCGACGGCCGGTCATCACCCGTCGGGCATCGACGAGGTGGTGCTGGTCGACGCCGACCTGGCCATCCTCGGCGCGCAGCCCAACGACTACTCGGCCTACGTGCTGGGAGTGCGGGCCGAGTACGCACACGTCGACGACGAGCAGTGGCGGGCGGGCCGGTCGCAGGTGCTGCAGCGCTTCCTCGACACGCCGCAGCTCTTCGGCACACGGTGGGGCAGCGCCCGCGAGGTGAAGGCCCGCGCCAACATCGCGGCCGAGCTCGCGTCGCTGGGTGGTTGACGCCCGTACCGACGGTCAGTGGGCGCAGCCGCAGCCGGCGCCGCAGCCACCAGCGGGGCGGGCGGCGGGCGCGGCGGAGCCGGCGGCACCGACGCTGGCGAACACCGAGAGCAGGCGTACCGCATCGGCGTGGCCGTGCGGGCAGGTTGCCGGCTGGCTCGCCTCGCTCATGGGGCGGCGCACCTCGAAGGTGTCGTCGCACGTGCGGCACTTGAACTCGTAGAGCGGCATCGCCGTCAGCGTAGCGCCGTGCTGCCGTCGACCGGGTGCGCCGTCGACCGGGTGCGCCGTCGACCGATCGTGTGGTTGACTGTGCGCTGTGAGCACGGTCGCCCCGCTCCCCACCCTCACGCCCGACACCGACGAGGTGCTGCAGACCGGCGAGCCTGCTGCNNGCCAAGGTGCTCGAGGCGCGCATCTACGGCACGGCGCTCGAGGCGCTGTGCGGCCACGTCTGGGTGCCGTCGCGCGATCCTAAGCAGCTGCCGCTGTGCGAGAAGTGCAAGGGCATCTACGAGATGTACCGGGCGTTCAACGACGGGCTCAACGAACAGCCCGACGAGTGACCGCGCCCGACCCCACGGCCGGTCTGCGCATCCGCGACGCAGTCCGGGCGCTCGTGCTCGATCCCGACCATCGCGTGCTCCTGGTGCGCTTCGAGTTCCCCGTGACCGGCGAGCGGTGGGCGTTGCCGGGCGGCGGGCTCGAGCCCGGCGAGAGCGACCACGATGCGCTCCATCGCGAGCTCGCCGAGGAGGTCGGCCTCGTCGACGCCGAGATCGGTCCGCACATCTGGGACCGCGTGCACATCATCCCGTTCATCGACGGTCGCTACGACGGCCAGCGCGAGCGGATCTACCTCGTGCGCACCCCTACGTTCGAGCCACGCCCTCATCTGTCGTGGCACGACCTCAACGCGGAGTACGTGTTCGACGTGCGTTGGTGGCGCCTCGACGAGTTGCATGCCGGGCTGCCGTTCGTACCGCAGTCGCTGCACGCGCAGCTGCATGCGCTGGTGCACGACGGCGTGCCCGCGACCCCGATCGACGTCGGCACCTGACACCCCGCCGGTCGATCAGCCGCGCGTGTCGAGCAACGCACCGATGCGCTCTCCGACCGGCCATGCACCACGGCTCTTGTTGGTCATCACCGTGTACGCGAAGTGGCGAGACGGATGGTGCACCGTGACGAACCCCACGCCCGGATCGAAGCCGTGCAGCGACACACCGTCGCCCACCTCGTCGAGCCAGAACCCGAGGCCGAAGCGCATCGCACCTGCAGACGCCTCGCTGCTCGGCATCACCATGCGCGCGACGGTCGCGGGCGACACGATGCGACCGTCGAAGAACGCGTCCCACAACGCGTGGATGTCGGCCGCAGTGGAGTAGATGCCGCCGTCGCCGTTGCCGCGCACCGGCAGGTGGAGCACGTTGCAGCGCAGGCCGTCGTCGTGCAGGTAGCCGATCGCTGCCCGCCCGGGCAACTCGTCGGACCGCAGGAAGGCGGTGTCGTGCATGCCGGCCGGATGGCACACACGTTGCGCGACGAGATCGTGGAACGGCACACCCGACACACGTTCGGCGATGAGCGCGAGCACCACGTAGCCGCCGTTGCTGTAGCTGAACCGCTCGCCGGGCGGGAACTTCGTCGGATGGCCGTCGAGCACGGCGAGGTACTGCTCGGTCGTGGCCAGCTCGTGCACGGGCACCGTGAGCACGTGGTCGGTCGGTTCGGTGACGACGTCCTCGTCGAAGTAGTCGCCGATGCCCGAGCGGTGAAGGAGCAACTGCTCGACGGTGACCCGGTCGTCGATCAGCGGGAGGTCGGCACCCAGCACCGAACGCGCCGTCGCGTCGAGCGCGAGCTCGGCCCGCTCGACCATCGACATCACGGTCAGCGCCGTGAACCCCTTGGCGCCGCTCGCCAGGCCGAACTGCGTGTCGAGGGTGTTGGCCACGGCGAGCCCACGGTGGGCGAGGCCGTAGGCGCGCCGGCACACGGGCTCACCGTCGAGGTCGATGCGCACGACGCCGGTGAAGCCGACGTCGGCAACGATCGCGTCGACGGCGTCGTCGAGGGTGCCGTCGAGGTCGCGTGCCACACCGACAGGTTCGCACATGCAATCGAGGCGGCCTCCCGTTGCCGTCGCGAATAGGGTCGGCGGTCATGCCCAGCGCTTCCGCCACCGCTGCCTTCGCCACTGCGGCGATCATCCTGCTGCTCATCCCCGGTCCGGCGGTGCTGTACGTGGTGAACCGCAGCGTCAGCGACGGCCGCGGGCCCGGCCTGGCGGCGGTCGCCGGGCTCTCGCTCGGCAACCTCGTGCACGCCCTCGCCGCGGCAGCGGGCCTGTCGGCCGTGCTGGCCACGTCGGCCACGGCGTTCAACACCGTCAAGTGGTTGGGCGCCGGCTACCTCATCTACGTAGGCGTGCGCACGCTCTCCGCCACGCCCGCTCCGATCGACGCCGACCAGCCGGGTGTCAGCGCTCGTCGAGCGTTCTCGCAGGGCGTGGTGGTCAACGTGCTCAACCCGAAGGTGGCGTTGTTCTTCCTGTCGTTCCTGCCCCAGTTCATCCATCCCGACCAGGGCCGGCCCGGGCTGCAGGCGCTCGTGCTCGGCCTCGTGTTCGTGCTCATCGGGTTCTGCACCGACAGCTCGTACGCCCTGCTGTCGAGCAGCCTGCGCGACGTGCTGCTGCGTGGCCGGGCGCTGCCCTTCGTACGCCGCTGGGTGGCCGGCACCGTGTTCATCGGCCTCGGCCTGGTGGCCGCCACCGCATCGGTGTCGTCGGCCACACGGAAGCGCTGACCGTGCTGTTCACCGCCGACGCCTGGCCCGGCATCGCCGACGGCAGCATCACCGTCACGTTCCGCACGTGGACGCGACCGCAGGCGAAGTCGGGAGGTCGCTACCGCGTCGCTGGCATGCTCATCGAGGCCACCGACGTTCGACAGGTGAAGGCACGCAGCATCACGGCCCGCGACGCCAAGGCGGCGGGTGAGGCGAGCCGGGCCGCGCTGCTGGCGCGGCTGGGAAGTCCGACTGCGGACCAACTGGTGTGGCGCGTCGACTTCCACCACCTCGGTCGCGACGACCGGGCCGAGCGGCGCGAGCTCAGCGACCTGACACCCGACGACATCGCCGATCTGCGCACACGACTCGACCGCCTCGACCGGCGAGCCGGCGCTGGACCGTGGACCCGCACCACGTTGCGCCTCATCGAGAAGTACCCCGGGGTGGTGAGCACCGCCCTCGCCCGCCACGCGCAGCAGGACCGGCCGGCCTTCAAGATCAACGTGCGCAAGCTCAAGGAGATGGGGCTCACGGAGAGCCTCGACACCGGCTACCGCTTGTCGCCGCGGGGTGAGGCCTTGCTGCGGGAGATCGGCTAGCTGTTACCGTGCCCGGCGTGGCAGCCCCCATGTGCGTCATCGGCGACTTCGCCTGGGACGTGCTCATCCGCACCAACAGCGAGCTCCTCCGCGGAGGCGACACCTTCGGCGAGGTGATGCTCACCCCCGGCGGCAGCGCTGCCAACGTCGCGGTCTGGGCCAGCCGGTGCGGCTTCATCACCGAGTTCATCGGCAAGATCGGTCGCGACCGCTTCGGCCAGCTCGCGCAGGAAGACCTCGACCGCGAGCACGTGATCGCGCACTTCGTGGAGACCGAGGCGCACCTCACCGGGTCGGTGGCGGTGTTCGTCGACCACACGGGCGAGCGCAGCATGGTGTCGGGCCACGGCGCCGACTTCTACCTGCTGCCGTCGGAACTGCCGCGCGAGGTGCTGCGCCGGGCGCAGCACCTGCATCTCACCGCGTGGTCGTTCTTCATCGACCCGCCCCGCGCCGCAGCCCGCGCCGCGGCGCTGATGGCGCAGCGCAGCGGGGCCACGCTCTCGTTCGATCCGGCTTCCTTCCAGATGATCGGCGAGATGGGAGTCGACCACTTCCTCGCCGTCACGCAAGACCTCGGCATCGACATCCTCCTGCCCAACAAGGAGGAGGGCACCATGCTCACCGGCGGCCTCACCGACCCGCCCGAGATCGCCGCCGCGCTCGCCGCCCTGTACCCCGGCGCACTCATCATGCTGAAGCTCGATGCCGACGGCGCGCTGGTCTACGAGGCCGGCGCCGCAACGCCCATCCCGGCCGGCACGAACAACCTCGTCGATGCGACGGGCGCCGGCGATTCGTTCGCCGGCGGCTTTCTCGCCCACTACCTCGAACACCACGATGCCGTGGCTGCGGCCCGCTTCGCGACCACCATCTCGGCGTGGGTGATCGAGCACCTCGGCGCCCGTCCCGAACCCGATCCCCGCCTCCGAGCAACGCTGCGCGGCTGACCGTCGGCGACTCGCCGCGGGTCGTAGCGCGGCGTCCGAAATCCGCTCGCTCGTGGCCACGCTCGTCCGTAGCCTCGATGCCGTGACCGCCGTCGACTCCCCCGCCCCCGCTTCGACTGCGCCGCACATGTCGGCCACCGACTGGGTGCGGTGGGCGGCGCCCGGCCTCATCTGGGGATCGTCGTTCTTCTTCATCGCCGAGGGCCTCGACGCGTTCCCGGCAGCGCTCATTACGCCCATCCGCGTCGCCATCGGCTTCGTCACGCTCGGCCTCGTGCCCGCCGCACGCAGGGCGCACATCGAGAAGTCCGACCGCTGGCGGATCGCACTGCTCGGCGTCATCTGGATGGCCATCCCGTTGTCGCTGTTCCCGTTCGCCGAGGAGCGCGTGTCGTCATCGGTCACGGGAATGCTGAACGGCGCAACGCCCATCTTCGTGACGGCGGTCGCCGCGTTCCTGGCTCGCCGGCTGCCGCGCTGGCAGCAGCTCGCCGGTCTCGCCGTGGGCTTCGCCGGTGTGGTGCTCATCGCCCTTCCGGCCGGCAGCAGCAGCGGCAACGAGTGGTCGGGCATCCTCATGATCCTCGTCGCTCTCGTGTTCTACGGCTTCGCGCTCAACCTCGCGGTGCCGCTGCAGCAGCGCTACGGCAGCCTTCCGCTCATGTGGCGCGTGCAGGCCGTGGCGCTCGTGCTCACGCTGCCCCTCGGTCTCACCCAGGTGGGCAAGGTGCACTTCACGTGGAGCGCGCTGTTCGCCATGCTGGCGCTCGGCTCGCTGGGCACCGCACTGGCGTACGTGGCCATGGCCAACAACGCCGGCCGGCTCGGCAGCAGCCGTGCGTCGGCCAGCATCTACCTCATCCCGGTGGTGTCGCTGTTGCTCGGTGCCCTCGTGCGCCACGAGTCGGTGGAAGTGCTGTCGGTCGTCGGCTGCGCGGTCGCGCTCGCCGGCGCCTTCATCGCCACCCGACCATCCACCACGTAGAGTCGCACCTCGTGGTGGCAGAGAAGGTCCGTCTGCGGATCGGCAACGTGGCGAAGGCCGTTCTCGTGAGCGGTCAGGCGTACCAGGATCCCAAGGACGCGTTGAACGAGTTCGTGTCGAACGCGGCCGACGAGTACACCGAGACCGGCGTGCCGGGGCGGGTGCGGGTCGTGCTCCGCCGCCGTGGTCGCACGGCTGTCATCGCGGTGGTCGACGACGGTCGCGGCATGTCGGCCGATCGTCTGCGCGAGGTCGCCCGCAACCTCTTCGAGTCGGTGAAGTCGGGCGACGCTCGCACGCTCGGCGAGAAGGCGATCGGCATGTTGGCCTATCAGCAACTCGGCGGCCGGCTCGACCTGGTGAGCCGCGCCGAGGACTCCACCGAGACGTGGGTGCTGAAGCTGCAGCGCGGCGCAGCAACCGCGATGCTCGACCGCGAACGCCGACGGGTGCGCGACACGCCGGGCACCACCGTGTACATCTCCGACCTCGACCCTGACGTGTTGCGGGTGCTGACGCAGCGCAAGGTGGTCGACTACCTCCGACAGCGACGGTCTGCTGCACTGGCGCAGGGGCTGTACAGCATCGAAGTGATCGAGGGTCGCTCCGCCGAGCTCGTCACGCCGGAACGACCGGATGGCATCAAGCTCGAGATCCCGGCGCGCAACACGCTCTGGGGCCGCATCGAGTTCGCGCTCTACGTCAGCCCGCCCGACGGCCAACGTCGGCGCGTCGCGGTGGTCGGCCGCGCCGGCACCACGGTCATCGACGACATCGCCGAGATCGAGGAGTTCGACGGCTCACCGTGGACCAGCGATCAAGTGGGCGGTCAAGTGGTCTTCGAGGGCCTGTTGCAATCGGCGGGCCGTCGCGCGGTGCTGCGCGACCGCGATGCGTTTCCCGTCTTCATCGAGTTCGTCCGTGCGGTGGAACCTGCCGTCGCGGCGACGATCACCAAGGTCGCGCGCGAGGTCGACGAGGCCACAGCCGATCGACTCGCCGACACGGTGCGCAAGATCTTCGGCCGCGTGCTCAAGGAGCTGGCCGATCTCGACAACCCGATGCGCACCGCGCTCGGGAGCGAACCCGGCGAGGGCGCGCTCTTCGCCACAGGCGTGGACGGCTCGCTCGAGCTGTCATCGGGTACCGACCCGGGTGGCTCGGTCCCTCGCGGCGACGATGCGCCACCCGACGTCACCTCCGAGCTCAACGCACCGCCGTCCGACCCGGTCGCAGGCGGGCACGGAGAGCCGGCGAAGCCCGATCGCCGTCGGCACTCCGACCTACCGTCCATCGCCCCCGACCCCGAGCCCGGTGAGAGCCGCAGCCGGTTCGACGAGACCAACGCCGTGGTGCTCTACAACGAGCGGCACGCCGACTACCTCATGGTGAAGGACGACGAGCCGGTCCTGCTCGACTACCTCGCCACCCTGGTGGCCAAGGAGTACGTGGTGTTCAACAACCCACGTTCAGCCCCCGACGAGTTCGCCGAGGAGATGGTGCGCATGTTGGTTCGCGTGCGACGACACCTGCCCAAGAGGCGCTGATCAGCGGAAGTCGCGGCTGGCGGCGTGGGCGGGGACCGGAAGCGGCGTGAGCTCTTCGGCATTGATGTTGATGACACCCTCGGCGCGTTCGAGCCTGCCGCGGATGAGCAACGCCGGCGCCCCCCGGGCCACCTTGCGATAGCGGGCCCAACAGCCCTTCGACACGACGATGTTGATGAGGCCGGTCTCGTCCTCGAGGTTCATGAAGGTGGTGCCTTGTGCGGTCATCGGGCGTTGGCGATGGGTGACGATGCCGGCCACCAGCACGGTGCTGCGCGGCTCGCAGTGCCAGAGCCCCGTCGCCGTCACCACGCCCTTTTTCTGCAGTTCGGCTCGCAGGAACTGCGTGGGGTGTCCGTTGGGCGCCACCCCTGTGGCCCACAGGTCGGCCACTGCCGTCTCGACGGGATCCATGCCGGGTAGGCGCGGCGCGCGCTGGCCCACCACCACGCCCTCCAACCGGTCGGGCCGCGATTGTGCGGCCGCACCCACCGCCCACAGCGCCTCACGGCGTTCGAGGCCGAAGCACTGCTCGAACGCGCCGGCCGTGGCGAGCGCCTCGAGCTGCGCGAGGTTGAGCTCGGGCACTCGCCGGACGAGGTGCTCCAGCGAGGTGTACGGCTGCGCGGCCGCGATGGTGGTGGCCAACTCGCTGCCGATGCCGCGCACCGACCCGAGGCCCATGCGCACGGCCACACCGCCCACGCTGTCGGCACACGGTTCGAGCGTGGCGAGCGCAGGCGACGCGTTGAGGTCGGGCGAGCGCACCACCACGCCGTGACGGCCTGCGTCCTGGCACAACGAGTGCGGGCTCCAGAACCCCATCGGCTGCGCGTTGAGCAACGCCGCGCAGAACGCCGCCGGCTCGTGGAACTTGATCCACGCCGACGAGTACACGAGGTAGCTGAACGACACCGAGTGGCTCTCCGGGAAGCCGTAGTTGGCGAACGCGGCCATCTTCACGAAGATCTCGTCGGCGATGGCACCGACGATGCCGCGCTCGGCCATGCCCTCGTACAGGCGCTCCTTCAAACGCTCCATGCGCGCCCGGCTGCGCTTGGACCCCATCGCCTGGCGCAGCTGGTCGGCTTCGCTGGGCGTGAAGCCGGCCACGTCGATGGCCATCTGCATCANNCCGCCCTGGATGGGGCCGGGACGGATGAGTGCCACCTCGACCACGAGGTCGTAGAAGCGGCGCGGCTTCAACCGCGGGAGGGTGGCCATCTGCGCCCTGCTCTCGATCTGGAACACACCCACCGTGTCGGCCCGGCAGAGCATGCCGTACACGTCGTCCTCCTGCGGGATGGTGGCCAGGTCGACCTCGTAGCCGCGGTGCTCGCGGATGAGATCGACCGCGTAGTGCAACGCGCTGAGCATGCCCAGCCCGAGCAGGTCGAACTTCACCAGTCCCGCAGCCGCGCAGTCGTCCTTGTCCCATTGCAGCACGCTGCGTTGGTCCATGCGGCCCCACTCGACCGGGCACACCTCGANNGGAGCGTCCTCGATCTCGGCGGCCAGCTCGAGCACCGCGGCCGGGATCCCGTGATCGGCGGAGCCGTCGGGCCGTGCCTGGTTGGCCGTGGCGGCCACGTTGCCCCACGCATCCATCTGCTTGCTCCACGCATCCTGCTGACCGGGCGCGTGGCCGAGCGCCTTCGCCATGTCGCGCACCGACGAACGGGCTCGATAGGTGATGACGTTGGCCACCTGCGCGGTGTGGTGCCGCCCGTAGCGCTCGTACACGTACTGGATGACCTCCTCGCGGCGGTCGCTCTCGATGTCGAGGTCGATGTCGGGCGGGCCGTCGCGCTCGGGTGACAGGAAGCGCTCGAACAGCAGACCGAGCGACACGGCATCGGCCTTGGTGACACCGAGCGCGTAGCAGGCCGCGCTGTTGGCCGCGCTGCCACGGCCCTGGCAGTAGATGTCGGCGCGGTTGCAGAACTCGACGATGTCCCACACGACGAGGAAGTAGCCGGCGAAGCCCAGCCCATCGATGACCGCGAGCTCGTGGTCGATGGTGCGCCAGGCGCGGGCGCGCAGCGACAGGTCTTCGTGCGTACCCGGCCGCTCGCCGTAGCGGCGACGACCGCCGGCCTCGACCAGCGCGCGCAGGTACGCCATCTCGCTGAGCGGGATGCCGTCGGGCCCGGCAGGGCACGGGTACGGCGGCAGGTTTGGCGCGACGAGCGACAGGTCGAAGGCGGCCGCCCGACCCACCTCGGCGGCCAGCTCCACCACGCCCGGGTAGCGCAGGAAGCGCCGGGCCTGCTCGGCTCCGCTGCGCAGGTGCGCCCCGGCCGCTGCGGGCAGCCACGGGTCGAGCTCGTCGAGGCTGCGCCNNGCACGAACCGCCGCCACCGCGGTGGCCAGCTTGCGCTGCGCGGGTGTGGCGTAGTGCACGTTGTTGGTGACCACGCAGCCGACGTCGTGGCGGGCCGCCAACTCGGCGAGGGCGTCGTTGCGCACCGAGTCGAGCGGGTGTCCGTGGTCCCAGAGCTCCACCAGCACGCGATCGCGGCCGAACAGCTCCATCAGCCGGCGCAGCTCGCGGCCGGCAGCGGCCGGGCCGTCGGCCACCAGCGCGGCCGGCACCGCGCCCTTGCGGCAGCCGGTGAGCACCCATCCGTGACCGGTCACCGCATCGGCCAGGTCGAGCAGGCCGAACTGGGGCGCGCCCTTCTCGCCGGCGAGGTGACCGAGGCTCAGCGCACGGGCGAGCCGGGCATAGCCGGCCGGCCCGTCGGCGAGCACGACGAGATGCGCCCCGGGCGGGTCGGGGGCGTGGATCTCGGGCAGCATCCCGGTGGCCACCTGACGCTGCGTGTCGGCCTCGCTGCGGGCACGCCGTTCGTGCATGCCGGTGGTGAGCGTGATCTCGGCGCCGAACACGGTGGGGAGACCCACGACCCGCGCCGCCTCGGCGAAGCGCACCACGCCGTAGAACCCGTCGTGATCGGTGAGCGCCAACGCCTCGAGCCCGAGGCGCGAGGCCTCCTCGGCCAGCTGCTCGGGATGCGATGCCCCGTCGAGGAAGGAGAAGTTGCTGTGGCAGTGCAGCTCGGCGTAGGGCACGCGCCCCGTGTCGGGTCGCATGAGCGGGCGGGTGACGTCGGGGTCGGCGGGTACGAACGGTTGACGCTTGCGCCCCCAGGCAGGGCCGTCGCCGCCGGCGTTCCACGAGGGCGATCCGGGGGCGCGCCCGTCCTTGCCGCGCTCGGGTGAGGCGGTGCCGGACAGGAGTCGTTCGACCTCGCTCCACGGCATGTCGGGGTTGTTGAAGCCCATAGCTGAGACTGTCGACCATATCGAACACCTGTTCGTCACAGCAAGAGCCACTTCCCCCCGTCCCCGCCCCCGCCACTCCGCCACCCCACTCCCACGCCCTTCGCCCCCGCCCCCCGCCGCGCCGCGCGTGACACGAATCGCGCCCACGGGTCCGATTCGTCCCAGATCTGGGACATTTCGGCCCCGTGGGTGGGTTGTGACATGCGGTCGAGAGGTTTCGCGCCCGACCGGTGGGGGGTGATGGTCGAGGGGGTGGGAGAAAACTTGGGAGGATCGCGACGGAATGTGCACCTCCCGAACGACAGACGTGCCGTGAGCGCGCTGCTGCAGCTGTACGACGAGGCCCTGCCCCACGTCTACGGCTACCTCGTGCGCCGCTGCGACCACCCGGCCACGGCCGAAGACCTCACCGCCGATACGTTCCTCGCTGCCGTCGCAGCCAGCGAGGCCGGCAACGACGTCACCATCGCCTGGCTCATCGGCACTGCCCGCCACAAGCTCGTCGACCACTGGCGGCGCACCGAACGCCACCGTGCCGCACTCGCCGAGCTGTGGGAGGGCGCCGAACCGGTCGCCGACACCGGCGAGCCGGTCGACGCGCTGCACGTGCAGCAGGTGCTCGGTCGGTTGGTGCCGCACCACCGGGCCGCACTCGTGCTGCGCTACGTCGACGGGCTGCCCGTGCCCGAGGTGGCAGTGCTGCTCGAGCGATCGGTGCACGCCACCGAGTCGCTGCTCGTGCGTGCCAAGGCCGCCTACCGCCACGCCGCCGCCGACTGTGACACCGGCGACCGTGACACCGGCCCGGAAGGAGGCCACCCGTGACCACCGACATGCCTGACCGCGATGCCTTCGACGCGCTGCGCGCCGAGGTCGCACCCATCCACCCCGACAGGTCGTTCGCGCAGCGCCTGCGCGACCGACTCACCACCGAACTGGAGCACACCGTGACCAACACGACCACCAACACGACCACCAACACGACCGGCAGCACGCCCACCACCACGACCGACACGCAGCCTGATCTCGACGTCGTCAACGCCGTCACGCCCTACCTCGTCGTGGCAGGGGCGGCCGACGCGATCGACTTCTACGTCGCCGCATTCGGCGCGGTGGAGCACCACCGACTCGTCGGCGACGACGGACGCATCGGTCACGCCGAGATCGTCATCGGCAACAGCCGCGTGATGTTGGCCGACGAGTTCCCGGAGCACGACATCGTCGGGCCGAACCGCCTTGGCGGCTCACCGGTCTCGTTCACCGTCACCGTGCCCGACTGCGATGTCGTGTTCGACCGCGCGGTCTCCGCCGGCGGCGAGGTGATCCGGCCGGTCGCCGACCAGTTCCACGGTCACCGCCAGGGCATGGTGCGCGACCCGTGGGGCCATCGTTGGACCGTGAGCACGCCCATCCACGACCGCTACGAGGCCGAAGCGGCGACTGCCGGCTGGACCTACACACGCGCCGACACGACTACCGACACGACTGCCGACACGACTGCCGACGAGCACGTCGACCCGCACCAGTTGAAGCACTTCGACCGCGGCGACCTGTTCTACTTCACCCTGCCCACAGCCGATCTGGCACGGTCGCAGGCCTTCTTCGGTGCCGTGCTGGGCTGGCAGTTCCTTCATCCCGAGAACGGTCACGTGGAGAGCATCGCCGCGCCCAGCGGCGGCCTGCACCTCGACGGGCCGCAGCAGGTGCAGCTGTGGTTCGTCGTCGACGACATCCACGCGGCGGTGGCCGCCGTGCGAGCGCACGGCGGCCACGCCGACGAACCGGTGCTGCACGACAGCGGCTGGGACGCCTCGTGCACCGACGACCAGGGCACGCCGTTCCACCTCAGCGTTCCGGCCGAGAAGTACGTGCTGCCCTAGCGGCTCACCCTTCGGCGAGCAGTTGGTACAACTTGCGCCGTGCCTCGTTGATGATGCCGGTGGCCGCCTCGATGTGCGCGGCGTTGCCAGCCATGCCCACCTGCTTGGCGGCCATCACCAGCTGACCGATCGACTGGCGCAGCGCGCCATGCCCCTCGGCCGTCTCGGGGTTCATCCACGGCGGCATGCCGTGTCCGTCGGCGATGCGCTCGGCGACCACCTTGCGGCCTTCGTCGGTGATCGCGTAGACCCGCTTGTCGTTCTGCTGGCTGGCCGTGACCAAGCCACCCTCCTCCATCATCTGGAGGGTGGGATAGACCGAACCGGGGCTCGGCTTCCATCGCCCACCGGTGCGCTCCTCGAGCCGCTGGATGAGCTCGTAGCCGTGTGCCGGCTCGTCGGCCAGGGCCGAGAGCAGTGCGATGCGGATGTCACCGCGGCGGGTGCGAGGACCGCGCCCACGAGGCCCACCGCCATGGCGGCCGAAGCTCATCTCGCCACGGTCCCGGCGGCTCGGGCGCCCGTCGAGGTCGTGATGCTCGTCGTGTTCGTGATGTTCGTCGTGATGTTCGAAGTGTCGATGTCGCATGATGCGACCCCTTTCAAAGGATGAACGGTCGTTCGTGACCTGTTGTGTGACATCACGATATATCGCGATAGTGCCGATGTCAACGCATCGGCGGATTCTTTTCGTCACGTGGCGATCAGCCGACGAGCGTCGAGCGAGCATCGTGGAGCACGGTCCACACGCGACCCTGCACGTCGCGCAGCCCCACCATCGCCCGCGTGGCGTCGACGCCGTAGCGCTCCTCGGCAACGGCCAGCACGGCGCCGCTCGTGTCGCGCCGCGCCAGCGTGGCGAGGTCCCACAGCGGCGACGCCGCGCAGCAGTCCTCGAGGTCGTTCCACACGATGCCGCCCGCGGTGACGAGCACGTTGCGCGGATGGGCGTCGCCGTGCTGCGCCTGACGCGGCAGCGACGCCACCACGGCGAGCAACTCGTCACGACGGGCTCGCAGCTCGTCGGCCTCGCCCGCGGGCAGCAACCGGTGCTCCACGCAGCACGCGAGCGCGAGATCGAGATCGGCGGCGACAGGGCCGTACGCGGGCAGGTCTCCCGCGAAGCCGGCGAGTGCCACACGCAGCTCGTCGAGCGAGTGCAGCACGTCGAGCGCTGCCGGCACGGCGTTCGCGTCGTGCGGCACGTGACGCCACGCGGTGAGCCACCACTCGCCCACCTGGTGCGGGCCTGCGGGCAGCTCGTCGGCCGGAGGCACCACCGCCGCGCCGGCTGCCGCCAGGTGCTCACCCAGCGCCACCTCGCGCTGCAGGTAGGGCAGCGGGTCGTGGCGGATGAACGCGGTGAATGTGGCCACGCGCACCACCACCGGTGCCGGCCGCAGGTGCACCAGGAGGTTGCTGCCGTCCTTGAGCACCACTGCATCGCGGTGCGGCAGCCCGTGTGCGCGGGCCAGCTCGACGACCGCGTTCAGGGCGTGGGGGTCCATCGGAGGCGCACATCGGGGGAACGCTCCTCGTTGCCCCGCCCGTCGGTGAGCTCCTCGACCACGAACCCGTGGCGCTCGTAGAAGCGCCGGGCCGGACCGTTGGACTGGAACGCCCACAGCTGCATGCCCTCGGGGCAACGCTGACGAGCGAGCTCGAGGAAGCGGTCGCCGAGACCACGGCCAACCCACGACGGGTCGAGGTAGAGGTGCTCGATCCACGAGCCGTCGCGCTGGTGCGACAGCACCATCATCCCGGTGACCACACCGTCGTTGTCGGCCACCCACATGTCGGTGTGGCCGACCACCTCGTCGGCCATCCACTGGCGCACCTCGCTGGGCGGATGCACGAGCGGCACCTCGGGCAGGCCGAACTCGCGCGACCGCAGGTACACGCTGGCCGCATCCTTGGCATCGGTGTGACGCGCCTGACGGATGGTGGGCGTGCCGGGTTGCAGCGCGCGCAGCACGCCCTCCAGGCCGGGATCGGCGGCGGCGATGGCCTGGTGCCAGTGGAACCAGTGCACGTCCTGGCTCTCGTCGTTCGGTGGCGTGGGCGGCACGTTCGGGCTCTCGACCAGGTAGCGCAGGTCGAGGTGGATGTGCTTGCGCCCGCCGGAGTGGGTGTCGACGTGCAGCAGCGCGTGCTCGCCCGCGGGCATGTGGACGGGCAGACCCGTCTCCTCGCCGGCCTCGCGCAGCGCGGCCTGCCATGGCAGCTCGCCCTCGTCGATGTGACCACCGGGCTGGAGCCACTTCTGCAGACGTTTGTGCAGGTGGAGCAGCACGCGCCGGTGATCGTCGGTGACCAGGATGGCCGAGGCGGTGACGTGCACCTTGTCGGCCTGCTCGCTGAACGGGTGCTCGAGCAGGTCGAACCGGCGCACGAACTCGGTGATCGACGCCCGCTCACGGGCATCGACGGGGCGCCGCGCGAGCACGGCGTCGCGGACGGCGACGGTCAGATCCTGCACTCGACCACCGTACGCGCTCGGCGTCACATCCACACGCACCACCCCGCCGATCGTCTCGACCACGCCCTGCACGGTCACAACGGCAGCAGGGCATCGTCAAAATCACCACTTCAGGAAGCGGTGGCACGCGCCGATAGTGAGAACGGAGGGTGATGGGCTTCTGGCAATCCAGCCGGCGACCGGGCACCCATGAGGCGGGAAGAACTCTCACTATGGAACCCGACGCACAACTCGCTCCACGAGTGCTGCTCGCCGTGGGTGACCCGATCTTGCGACGGGTCGCTTCCTCGGCGCTTCGATCGCGTGGCTACTCGGTGAGTGCCACGACCGAAGAAGAAGCAGCGCTCACCCTCGCACGCTCGTTCTCCCCCGATGTGGTGATGGTCGACCTCGACCTGCCCAGTCCCGAGGGCGGCAGCCTGTTCGACACCATGCGCGCGCTCACGGATGCGTACATCGTCGGCATTGCACCCCCCGATGCCGACTCTGCTCGCATTCGCGCGCTGCGCGCCGGCGCCGACGACGTCGTGTCGTCGACCCTGAACCCCGACGAGCTGGCTGCGCGGTGCCAGGCACTGCTGCGCCGTCCTCGCCAACTGCACGCACGCTGGGACCCGATGCAGGCATCGGTGATCAACCTGGGTTGCCTCACGGTCGATGTCGGCCGCAAGGAGATCCGCGTGTACAGCCTCGACGTGCCGGTCACCCGCATCGAGTTCGCGTTGTTCGAACAGCTGTGCAGGCGACCGGCCGAAGTGTGCTCGCGCACCGAGCTGCTGGAAGAGGTGTGGGGACCGAACTGGGTGGGCGACACCCATGTGGTCGACGTGCACCTCAGCAACCTGCGCCGCAAGCTGCAGACGCGGGCTCCCGAGCTGCGCTTCATCCACACCGTGCGCGGGGTGGGCTTCCGGCTCAGCAACGACCTGCTGCGTGCGGCAGAAGCCGCCGAGCTCGAAGAGCTGTCGGCGCGCCGCCTCGTCTCCGCCTGACGACGCCCGCACCCACACGCTCCGCCCGACGACACCGCGCCGCCTCAGCGGTACTCGGCCGCGAGCCACCACTGGCCGCGCTCGACACCGACGAGCAACAGCCGCCCCGACCGGGTGAGCACCTGACAGCGCGCCAGTCGCCGCGCCCTTGCCCCGTCCCACCATCGCTCGTCGATGGGCCACGGCCCAGCCCACGCCTGCACGGCCTCGGTGGTATCGCCCCACCTCACCCTCACCGGCGGGGCGCTGACCACACCTCTGCCGTTGACGGCCACTGGCGCGCCCGACGCATCGGTGACCTCGATGGCACGCGGCACCGCGTGCACCACGGCCGGTGAGGGCGCGGGCAGGCTGCCCGGCCACGGCGCGGTCACCGGGGCCAGGCGGTCGGCGGGCTCGGCGAGGTCGGCGGTGACGGCCGGCACCCACGTGAAGCGCTCGTGAGGCTGGCGACCGCCCTGCGCGGCGGGCACCAGCACCTGCTGCTCGCCCGCCAACGCGGCCAAGCGTGCCACGGCGCGCACCGCCCACTCGTCGGCCTGCGTACGCCCACCCCAGAGGCCGAGCTGCACACCCTGGTCGCTGCGCACCTCCACTGGGTCGAGCCGCAGCAGTGACACACCCGCGGTGAGCGCATCGTGTTGCGCCCATGCGTCGAGCTGCCACCGCACACGCTCGACCATCGCCGCCGCGCTGAGCCCGCTGCTGCGATACCACACGCGCTCACTCTGCTCGCCGTGCTCGGTCTCGGCCAGCACCACCAGACGCGTGCACACCTGACCGTCGGCGGCGAGCGCGCCGACGAGTTGCTCGGCCATCTGTCGGGCGACGAACACGAGCGCGTCGGAGTGGTGCACCGGCTGCTCGAACGCCTGCTGCACCTGCATGCCTGCCGGCGGATCGTGCGTGCCCGGCACGCGGTGGTCGCCGCCCCCGGCCACACGATGTGCGAACTCGCCCATCGGCCCGAACCGTGCCAGCACATCGGCCCCGTCGAGCGCGGCGAGCGCACCGAGGTGGTGCAGCCCGAGACGGTGCAGCAGGTGCACGAACTCGGCGGGCACCTCGGCCACCTCGGTGAGCAACTGCACCGGCAACCCGGCGAGGAACCCAGCGGTGGCCGCGTGGCCGGTGGGCACCACGACGGGGGCGGCACCGGCGGCCGACCGGCGCGACGCGATGCCGGCTGCGAAACGGCCATCGGCCACACCGAGGCCGAGCGACCCCACCGCGGCCGTGGTGGTCGCGCCCAGCTCGGCGGCGACCGCGGCGACCGCGGCCTGCACCACCGTGCGCGCCATGGCGGACTCGCCGCCGAAGTAGCGGGCCGGACCGCGGGCCATGAACGTGAGCGTGCCCGGTTCGGTGATCTCGACCCGCGGCACCAACGCACCGACGGCACGCACGACGTGATCGAAGGCCCGGGCGTCGCGTGCAGGGTCGTGTGCCTCGATGCGCACCTGAGGGCACCGGGCCTGTGCCTCGCGCCGACGCTGGCCGAGCGCGATGCCCTCGGCGGCGGCGGCGAGCGAGTGGGCGATCACCCGGTTGGCGTGCAGCACCGCCACGGGTTCGTCGCCGCGCGCGCCGGCCACGACGACCGGCCAGTGCGGGCACCACAGCACGCCCAGCCGGGGCACGTGCGCACGAGCCGGCGACACGACCTCAACCCGTCTGCCGCAACGGCAGCGCCGTGCCGGCCGTGCTGGTGCTCGCGGTGCTGGTGCTNNCTCGCGGTGCTGGTGCTCGCGGTGCTCGTGCCGGCCGGGTCGGCGACGACGACCTGCACCGTGCCGTCGGGTCCGGGCAGCCACAGGTGCGCGTGCCGCGCGCGCGCCAGGCGACGACCCGAGGCCTCCACCCGGACCATCCGGGCGCGGGCCACACCGTGCCCCTGCCCGAGACCGGCCCACGCGGTGTGCGTGGCCGCCAGTTGCAGATCGGCGCCGAACACCGGTGCTCCGATGGTGATGGCCACCGCACCGCGTGCCTGCAGCCGCGCCAGCAGCCGGCGTGCCGTGCCGGGCCGCACGCGTTGGGTGCCCGGCCCGAGCACGACGACGTCGAACCCGTCGATGAGCGCGGCGAGTGCATCACCCCACAACCCGTCGTCGAAGGGCTCGGGGGCACCCTCGGCCCCCACGGGTTCCACCACGGCCACGAGCCGGTCGAGCGCCACACCGAGCTCGGCGGCCGCGGCGAGGCCGAGCGACGGCAGGCCGGCCACGGCCACCCACGCACCCTCCGCGGAGGGCCCGGCGGCGAGCGCCAGCGCCAGCGACACCGACGCGGTGCCACTGCAGGCGAGCACGCTGCCGCGCTGCACCGCGGCCTGGGCGAGCACCTCGGCGAACGCGGGCAGCAATGGCAGCGTGCGCTCGCGCGCTGTGACACCTGCGAGGGCACCCGACACCACGCCGCGGGCGGTGAGGTCGGCAAGGTTCGTCGGTGCAGACGCCATCCCCTCACTGTATCGAACACACGTACGACCGACAACGGTCCATCGCCGGCGTGGCCCGCACCGACGCGGGCGCTCAGTTCGACGTGGTGACGGCTCCGGTGGGCGTGCCCTCGAGCAGTTCGACGAACTCACGCGCCGAGGCCGCCCAACCGTCGGCGCCCAACTCGTGCGCATGCGCGGCATCGCGCACGGCTCCCCCGCCCACGGCGAGCAAGACACCGCCGCCCACCCCGGCCCGCACGGCGCCGAGCAGCTGTGCGGCCATCGGCAGGCACTCGGGCGAGGTGACCGACACGCCGACGGCGGCGAGGTCGGCGGTGTCGATCACGGCACGCACGAACGATTCGAGCGGCATGTCGGCGCCGAGATCGGAGACGTCCCACCCCGCACCGCGCAGCACATCGGCCACCAGCGCCACCGGGAGCGAGTGACGCTCGCCTGCAGGCGAGCCGAGCAGCACGGTGCCTCGCGAGCGGCCGCGGCGGGCGAAGCGCGGGCCTAGCCGGCCGAGCAGCCGGAAGGCGATGCCCGAAGCCCGGTGCTCGACGGCCACGTCGATGGCACCCGTTGCCCATCGCTCGCCGATGCCCTGCATCGCCGGTGCGATGACGTCGAGGTAGATCTCGTCGACCTCCACCCCGGCGGCGAGCGCCGACTCGACCACGCCCCAGGCGCCGCGGCCGTCGCCGGCGACCAGTCGCGACTCGAGCCGCGCCGCCCACGGTGCGCGTCGACGAGATCCGGTCGGCACGCTCTCGGCGGCGCGCATCGCAACGACATCCGCCCGCGCGACACGCCACGTGCCACCTGCCTTCTCGGCCGGCAGCACTCCCAACCGCACGTAGCGGTAGGCGGTCATGTAGTGCACCCCGAGCAGCTCCGCGGCCTCGTGCAGGGTGAGTTCGGTGTCGCTCACTGCGCCACGGTACGACGCCTCGACGACTCCTGCGTAACGCTGACCCCACACCGCTCGATCCCCCCGCTCGATTCCCCCGCTCGNNCGAGCGCCAAGAAGAGGGCCTAAGAAGAGAGGGTGGGGCGGGGGCGGGCGGGAAGGGTCAGTGGTTGGCCTTCCACTTCGCCATTGCGGCGCGGCTGCGGTCGACGAGGTTGCTCGGCACGCGGCGCAGGTACTCCGACTCGGCCGGACTGGCGCCCTCGACTGCAGCCGCGGCAGGAGCGTCGCTCGCGGTCTCGGGCGCGACGTCGGCGAAGGTGGGCATGGTCATGCCCGGCTTCCAGTACTGATACAGGTCGCGCACGATGTCGGCCATGCCGCTGCTGTCGTGACCCTTCGAGACGTCGACGGTGATGATGTTGCCGTACACGTGCACGGTGTCGACGTTGCCGGTGGCGAACAGTTCACGGGCCAACGTGGCGGCCGGCCGCGGGCCGACGGCCTGCGCCGCAGTGTGGAAGATCTCGTGCCCCATGCCCGTGAGGTTGCGGTTGGCTTCGAAGCGCACCACGCCCGGGGTGGAGCTCGGCTTGGCGACGACGGCGATCTGCTGACCCATGGCCAGGAGACTACGTGGCGCGGACCTGCCGGGCGAAAGACCGCTCGCTCAGCCGACGCCCAGCACGGCGCCGCGGCGCACCACCCACGCGGCCACCTCGGCGCGGCTCGACAGGCCCAGCTTCATGAGGATGTTCGAGACGTGCACCGCAGCGGTGCGCGGCGAGATGAACAGTCGCTCGGCGAGCTGGCTGTTGGTGAGGCCTTCGGCGATGAGGCCCGCCACTTCCAGCTCGCGAGTGGTGAGCTCGCCGTCGGTGCGCTGCCCGGCACCCTCGAGACGCCGCTGCAGCGACTCCGCACGATCGCGTCGCCAGCCCGGCCAGGCGGCAAGGTCGCTCACTGCCAGCTGGACGGCCTCGAGTGCCGCCACCTTGTCGCCGACGGCCAGCAGCGACGCGGCGTAGGCGGTGCGCAGCGAACCGAGTGTGGGCACGTAGAGCACCGGGTCGACCGGCTCGAGCACGCTACGGAACGCGAGGATGGCGCCGGCGTGGTTGCCCTCGGCGGCGCGCAGCCAGCCCTCGGCGTGGCGCGCCACGAACGCGTACGCGCCCTGCGGGCGCATCCAGCCCTCGACGAAGTCGGCGCGCACGCGCGACGCAGGCACACCGGCCTGCAGCGTCAGGTGCACCACTTCCAGCATCCACCACTGCGACCACGACGACGCGGGCAACGGATCGAGCGCCATCACCTCGTCGAGCACGCGTTCGGCGTCGGCGCGTCGGCCGTCGACCGCCGCTCGCACGAGCGCCAGCCGTCGAGTGCTGTTGAGCTCGGAGGAGTGATGCGAGCCGGCACTGTTCGCATCGATCAGCGACGCCTCGGCGTCGGCGAAGCGACCCTCCTCGATGTGCAGCTCGGCCACCCGGCCGAGGTGGTGGCAGTACTCTCCGCTGCCGCTGCTCCAGTGCTGGCCGGCCTCGGCGAGCGAGCGGCGCACGGTGCGCATGTCACCGCGGGCGAACGCGGCCTCCGCGTTCCAGATCGCGAGCATGCCCGCACCGAGCTTGTCGAGCCCGCACCGCACCGACGCATCACGGAGCTCGGCGCGAGCCCACTCGCCCACCGCGCCGTGGGGCGCCACCACGCCGAGCAGGTTGTTGAGCGCGCGGCATTCGAGCACGCTGTCGTCCACCCTGCGGGAGAGCTCGAGCGCGTGCAGCAACGCCTGCTCGCTCTCCTCACGCGGGTTCTGGAACCGGTTGATCGACGCCTTCTCCACGGTGGCCTGTGCCTCCAGCCACTGATCGCCGGTGCGCTGCGCCTCGGCCAGGGCACGGTCGGCCCACTGCAGCGTCGCGTCGGGGTGGTCGGACAACATGTGCAGCTGCGCCACGGCGCCCGCGCCGCGGCCACGTGCCATACCAGGCGGGAGGCTGTCGACCATCTGCTCCATCCGGGCCACGGTGTGGTCGCGCGCCTCGTGGTGCAGCATCTCGTGGTGCAGTCGGGCGATGAAACGCAACGACTCGACGCGCTCGAGGTCGGTGACCGCGGCTGCGTGCCACTGTTCGGCGTACGCCAATGCCTCGGGCCCGTACTCGAGTCGCCAGGCAGCGTCGGTGGCGACGGCCAGCAGCTCGGGGTCGTCGGGCGCCTCGGCCAGCGCGGCACTGGCGAGACGCAGCGCGGCGAACGACGCACCTCGGTCGAGCGAGAGCCGCGCTCCTTCGCGCGCGATGCCGGGGATGAGCTCGAACCGACCGGCGCCCAACGCATGACGCGCCATCGCGCCGTGGTCGGGTTCGGGCAGCGCACCGAGGGCAGCCAGCGAACGCTCGTGGAGGCGACGACGCTCTCGGCCGAGCAGCTGCTGGTTCACTGTGTCGGCCACCAGTGCATGTGCGAACCAGAACGTGTCGTCGGCGGGCTCGACGACGAGCGTGTCGCCCGCCAGCGTGCGCAGCGCAGTGAGCAGGCGGGCGTCGTCGAGCTCGCAGATCGCGAGCAGGAGGTCGAAGCGCGCCGGGTCGCCGAACACGGCGAGCGCGTCGACCACACGACGCTCGTCGGGCCCGAGGCCACCGAGCTGTTGGCGCACGGCTTCGTCGAGCGACCATGGCAGCTGGGCGGTCTTCAGGTCGTCGATGCAGGCGTCGGGGCCGCAGCAGCGCACGAGCTCCTCCACGACGAAGGGGATGCCGCCGCTGCGACGGAACACGGCCTCCACGGCACCCGACGACGCGGCGCCGCTCCCGATCGCCGACAGCAGCGCGGCCACGTCGGGACGGTCGAGGCGGTCGAGGCGTACCTGCTCGACGGTGAACTGCCGTTCGAGGCGCAGCACCAGTTCGCCACCCGGCGCCTTGCGCGACAGGTCGTTGCCCCGGTACGTGCCCACCACGACCAGCTGCGGGTAGGGCTGCATGCACAGCTGCTCGACCAGGTGAGCGCTGTCGGCGTCGGCCCAGTGGAGGTCTTCCACCACGAGCAGCACACGGCCCGCGGCGAGCGCACGGTCGATCAGTGCCCGCACCTCGGCGGCCACGTCGGTCGCGTCGGGCACGAGTTGGCCCATCACGTCGAAGGGCCGCCCGAGCGAGCCGGGGCGGGCCTGCGTGGTGAGCACGGTGACGGAAGAGGGCAGCGCGTCGATGAACTCGCGCAGCAGGCGGGTCTTGCCGATGCCTGCCTCACCGGAGACGAGCGCGATCTCGGGTCCGTCGCTGCAACCGACTTCGGCTGCCTCGACGAGCCCGACCAGGCGATGGAGCGCCGCGTGGCGCCCGATCATCACCGGCGACAGACCACTGCGCCCGCGGAGCATGCCACTCAGGCTATCCGAGGGGGCGCCGCGGCCCGTCCGGTCAGGGCGGACCAGGCCGCGGCGAGCCTCCTCAGGCAACACGGACCCGGCTCGGGGAGGAGCACGTGTCGGTCGCGGGGAAGGGGATCAGGGAGGCCGTCGGGGTGTCGGTCTCGGTGAGGGGGCGGCGGAACAGACGATGGCGACGCTCTGCGGTGGCGAGTTGCTCGCGACGGCGGTCGAAGCCGATCGTCATGAGGAGGCGGGGGGAGGTGAACATGGTCGTGCATCCTTCGGGTGGGTACACCTCAAGGATGCGCCCCTGCACCCCTGCGCCACATCTGCCGAACGACGTATTCGCGGGCGAACCTGCAGGTGGGCGCCTACGTATGTCGTCGGTCACACGAACGCGTCGATCATCGCCTTCACGTCGCCGAGGGGGTACAGGATGGGGCAGGTGCAGCCGTGGTCGACGTACTCCTGCACCTTGGCCCGGGCCTCGGCGGGCGTGCCGCTGGCCGTCAGCATCTGCACGATCTCGTCGGGCACCAGCTTGCTGGCCGCCTCGACCTGCTCGTGCGTGGCCGGCCAGGTGAGCACCTCGCCCACCTTGTCGAGCAGGCTCTGGGGCACACCCGACGCCTTCATGATGTGCGGCTGCTGGCCGAGGTACTGGGTGACCATCATGCGCGCCATGTCGAGTGCGGTCTGGCGGTCTTCGTGCACGCTGCACACCACCAGTTGCGGACGGTCGATGTCGTCGACCGAGCGGCCAGCCCTGGCGGCGCCGGTGGCCAACGCCTCCATCGCCCGCGCGTTGTAGTCGGGCGAGACGAGGTAGTTCAGCACCGCGCCGTCGGCGATCTCGCCNNGTGAGCTCCATCATCTGCATGCCGGTTGCACCGATGTAGATGGGCACGTCCTTGGTGCGGCGGTCCTGGTACACGTAGTCGAGCTCCACACCGTCGAGGTGCACGTAGGTGCCGTCGAAGGTGACCGTCTCGTTGTGCAGCAACGCGCGCACGGAGGTGACGATCTCGCGCATCACGGTGAGCGGATGGGCCCGGTCGATGCCCACCTTCTTGGCCAGCGGGTCCCACCATGCACCGATGCCCAGGATGACTCGGCCGGGCGCGAGGTCGTCGAGCGTGCTGAACGTCGCCGCCAGTCGCGCCGGGTTGCGGCTCCAGCAGTCGACGACACCCGAACCCACCTTGATCCGTTCGGTCACACTCGCGAACGCGGCCATCGGCACGGTGGCTTCGCGCACCAGGCGGCTCTCGGCCTGCCACACCGCGTGGAACCCGCGCTGCTCGGCGTACTTGACGATCTCCATGCCCTCGCGGATCGGGTGGGCGTCCTGCAGGTACAGCGCGACGGGGGTGTCCATGCGGGTCACGTTAGTCGTTGACATTTTGTCAACCATCAGAGGCGGGCGAACAGACGGGCAGCCTGTTCGGCTGCCTTCGCCTGCACCTCTGCCACGTCGACCCGTGTGGGTACGCCGTCGCGCAGCACCTGCTCGCCCGTGTCGAGCACCACGTCGAGTGCGCGCACGCCGGGCGTGTACGCCACGTGCCACGCGCTGTCGGCGTTCGGGTAGTTCCAGGTGACCTGGTCGAGCCGCGCCTCGGGGAACAGCTCGTAGCCGTTGTCGAGCCACTGCCACACGGTGAGCGGGGTGGCCGTGACGTCGTTCTCGCGCAGCCGCGCGTAGGCCAGTCTGGCCTCTTCGAGCATGTCGGCGCCGATGCCGTCGGTGCCGAGCACGATGCGATTGGCGCGGGTGGCGGGCTGTGCGTAGCCGACGGAGTTGTTCATGTTGCTGCGCGGGTTGTGGGCGATGGTGCCCGGCAGGGTGCGGTCGAGGAACACGCAGTGCACCAACCACCAGTCGTCGCGCGCCAGCGGCTCCAACCGAACTCCGGCGGCGATGTCGTCGCGGCCCTCGGCGACGTGGATGTGCACGCCCACGCCGAGGTCGGCGGCGAGTGCGGCCGCCGCGTGCAGTGTGTCGTCGGAGCAGGTGAACGCGGCGTGCACGCCCACCATGCCGCGACCGCCGGCGCGCAGGAACCGTTCGTTCTCGGCCAGGCCTCGCGCCGCGCCATGCGGCCCGTGACGATCGGTGACGCCGTAGCAGAGGTTGGTGCGCACCCCCACCTCGGCGCAGGCCTCGGCGATGATCGACAAGCTGCCCTCGATGTACGACGGCGACTCGTGGTGGTCGACGATCGCGGTGGTGCCGCACTGCAGGGCCTCGACCGCGCCCAGCATGGCCGACCAGCGGATCGTCTCGGGGTCGAGCGCCACGTCGAGTCGCCACCACACCTGTTCGAGGATCTCGAGGAAGGTGGTCGGCTGCGTGGGTGGCGCTGGCATGCCGCGCGCGAGCGCCGAGTAGAGGTGGTGGTGGCCACACACCAGGCCGGGGGTGACGGCGCTCATCGACCGAACCGTACCCCGTCAGAGACCGCCGACGCCCGAGCCCTTCCAGACGGCAGGCAGCGCAGTGGACGAACCGAACAGAAACGTGCCGTTGGCAATGCCGTTGACGATCGTGTTGCGGTACCACCAGCGCAGGTTGGCACCCTCGACCCGCACGACGCCGGGCGAATCCGCACCGTTGCCGTCCCAGTCGCCGACGACGGGCCGGTCGGTGTTGGAGCCGAAGTAGAACTCACCTTGGGTGGTGCCGCTCGAGTTCGAGTTGCGGTAGCTCCACAGCATCGCCCCGCCCACCGGGCGCACGATGCCGGGGGTGTCGGTGCCGTTGCCGTCCCAGTCGCCGTACATGGGGCGATCGGCAGCGGCGCCGAAGTAGAAGACGTTGAGCGCACCACTGCCGTCCGGCGTGTTGGACTCGATCCACATGCGCGCCCCGCCCACGTTTCGCAGGACACCCGGCGTGTCAGTGCCGTTGCCGTCCCAGTCGCCGCAGACCGGTGTGTCGGTGGACGAGCCGAAGGTGATCACCTTCTGCGCTGGACCGGAGGTGTTGCTGGTCCGGTGGTACCACGTCAGGTAGGTGCCGGTCACGCGCACCACCGTCAGGCTGCGCGTGCCGTCGCCGTCGAAGTCGCACATCAGCGGCGTGTCGGTCGGCAGGCCGAACCCGGCGACGCCCGTCGGCGCGCCCGAGGCCAGATCGGGCCGGAACGAGAACACGCCGTTCAAGTAGGTCGACGGGCGGGCCGCGTTGGTGGTGGCGGGCCGTGCGGTCTCGCCCTCCACGGCGCCGATGTCGCACACGTTGCCGACCGGGCGAGCGACACCGCGCTGATCGACGTTGCCGACCAGCGACGAGGCGCAGGTCGCGTTGTCACCGGCACCCACTGCGGGCGAGCCGCTGATGGGCATCATGGTCGCCGTGCTGCCGCCGTTCGACGCCAGCGGAGTGAGCTGCGGTGACCCGAACCGGTCACCGCCGAGGGAGAAGCCGCAGCGGCCGTCGGTGGAGATGTTGTTGCCGGCCGAGGTGATGGCGGAGCCGGGCACCAGGAAGCAGTCGGTCGGACCGACACCGGACAGGTTGTCGGCGGCGATGGAGTTCTTCACGATCATCGAGCCCAGGTTCTCCAGCAGGCCGCCACCGTCGCGCGCTGCGTAGTTCGCCGAGACGGTCGCGTTGGTCAGATGGACCGTGGCGGTGCCGCCGTTCACGCGCAGGTTGTAGACGCCGCCGCCGAAGGTGCCCGCCGAGTTCTCCGCCACTGTGCTGTTGACGAAGGTGAGGTCGCCGTTCTCGTTGAACGCACCACCGCCTGCGCCGCAGAGGTTGCCCGCCGGGATGAGCTGGTACGGGCACTGGTAGTCCGTGGCCGTGTTCCCGGAGATCGTCGACCGCTGCACCAGGGCGACCGCAGCGATCGAGTTCGTGGGATAGAAGTCGTTGTTGTAGAGACCGGCGCCGAAGAAGGCGTTGTTGGCCTTCACGGTGGCCTGCGACACGGTCATCTTGCCTTCGTCGTTCAGGATGCCGCCGCCGGTGAAGGCGCTGTTCCCGCTGATCGTCACGCCGCTCAGGACGGCGGTGCCCGAGGTCTCGTTGAGCAGGCCGCCACCGCTGCTCAGCAGGTTTAGCGGCAGCGAGTTGTTGGCGAGCGACCCACCCGTCATGGTGAAGCTGCTCGTCTGGCTGGCGGGTGCGGGCGGGTTGCCGGAGTAGATGCCGCCGCCACCGGGCGCACCCGACGACAGCCCGAAGCCGGCGTAGTTGCCGCTGACGGTCGTGTTCGTCATCGTCATCGTGCCGTTCGTCCGGACGCCGCCGGCGTAAGGGCCGGTGGCCGCGTTGTTGGCGATCGCGCTGTCGCTGATGTTCATCGTGACCGGGTACGAGTCCACGATGCCGCCGCCCTGGCCGGCGGAGTTGCCGCTGATCGTGACCCGTGCAAGCGTCACCGTCGACGAGAAACCCTGCTGGCCGTACGCGTAGATGCCGCCGCCGCCAGAGCCCGAGCCCGGCCCGGCGTTGCCGGTGACCACGGAATCCGTCAGCGTGAAGTTGACGTCGCGGCCGGTGTAGATGCCGGCACCGAAGGCGGCAGTGCCGCCCGAGATGGTGACACCCGAGACGGTGACCTTCACCGGCTGGCTGTAGAAGTTCTCCACGTCGAGCACGTGGTTGCCGGCGACGGAACCGACGATGGACACCGCGGACGAACCGGCGCCGTTGATCGTGATGCTCGACGCGAGTTCCAGCGCGCGGGAGACGCCGCCGAACGTACCGGGCGGGTTCGCGTCGAGCACGTACCGGCCGGCCGGCAACGTGATCGTGGTCGCGGACGTGGTCTGGTTGGCCTCTTGGATCGCCGCGCGCAACGAGCACGCACCACTGGCCGTGGCGCAGCGGCCGTCACCCTGGTTCGCGTCGGCGCCATCGACGGTGGTGTTGACCGTGAAGGTGCCGCCTGCGGCATGGACATGAGGCGCGCCGGCCACGACCACCAGTGCGGCGAGCACGGCGGCACCCAGTGCCGACGCGGCGCGGCGAACAATGTGGGCGCGGTGGTCCTCCATCGCTTGAGTATCGGCCGGAAGCCGCCCGAACATGAGTCGGCTCAGCGTCGACCCAGGTCACGGCCGCGGAGCCCGCCGTCAATCGGTGTCGTGTGTGCGGCGCATGGTCAGCGTGGCCCGCCACTGGCCGTCGGCTGCGTGGGTGGCGCTGGCATGCCGCGCGCGAGCGCCGAGTAGAGGTGGTGGTGGCCACACACCAGGCCGGGGGTGACGGCGCTCAACCTTCAGGCCCCACAGCCCACCGGGGTTCGGCGGTGAGATCGCGGAAGTTGAGCTCGATGGTGATGCCGTTGGGGTCGCGCAGGAAGATCTGGGCGAGGCCGATCGGGGCGAACCACCTCCCACGCGCCGGCACCCCGGCGTCGAGGCAGCGCCGGTGGAGCGCCTCCGGGTCGCTGGCCTGGAATGCGATGTGATCCACCACGCCCGCCTGGTCGGTGGCCGACCGGTCGTCGGTCCCCATGTAGAACCGGTCCCAGCCGTCGATGCCGTGCTGGCCCATGTGGATCTGCACCGTGCCGTCCACACCGAGCCAGTAGCCGGCGAACGGGAACGCCGGCCGCGGCATCACCTCGAAGCCGAGCACGTTGCAGTAGAAGTCCTTGGTGGCCTCGAGATCGTTGGCCCGCACGAAGAAGTGGTCGAGCGAGTGCAGCGGCATGGGCCGACGCTACTCCTCGCTGTCGGTCCTGCGGCGCAGACGAAAGGGCGTGCGCCCGTGTGCGTGCCCCCGATACCGTCGCGGCTCATGACCGGTGTCGACGACGTGACCGTACGAGTGATGGCGCCCCACGAGTTCGAGGCGATGCGTGCGGTGTCGGTGGCGGCGTTCGGCAACGATGCCTCGATCGGTCACCTGCTCGACGGCCTGCGCGACTCGTGGGCGTGGCACGACGAGCTGAGTTTCGTGGCGGTTCGTGGCGACGAGGTGGTCGCCCAGGTGCTGTACTCCTCGGCCATCGTCGATGCACCCGGCCGGCTGGTGCAGGTGTTGGTGCTCAGCCCGGTGGGAGTAGCGCCGCACCTGCAACGCAGTGGCGTGGGCACGAAGCTGATCACGCAGTCCCTGGCCGTGCTCGACGCCCGCGACGAGCCGCTGGTCTTCCTGGAGGGGTCGCCTTCGTACTACCCGCGCTTCGGGTTCCGTCCGGGCGCGGAGCTCGGGTTCACGGCACCGTCGGTGCGCATCCCGCCGCCCGCGTTCATGGTGCGGCCGTTGCCCCGCTACGAGCCGTGGATGACGGGAGCCCTGGTCTACCCCGACGTGTTCTGGCGCTTCGACGCCGTGGGCCTGCGTCCCTGACCGACCGCGTCGGCCACCACGGTTTGTGCTGGGCGCGCTTGGTCCCACTTCTGGGACGTCTCGAACCCACGGGTGGCGAATGTCCCGGCGCCGGGCGATGGGCCCCTTCGGGCAACGTTCGCCACCACCAGCGACCGGGCTGACTGGGCTCGATTCGTCCCACTTCCGGGACAGTCGCCACCCGTGTGATCGCTTCGTCCCGAATCTGGGGCGAAGCGCGCCCAACATCAGGAGCGCCGAGCTGCCGGCTCGTTCGGCTCCAGTCGGGTCCGCTCCAGGCGCGCGACACCGAGCAATACACTCGCGGCGTGTATCGGATGCTCTCTGTCGGCGGCGACTTCCACGAGGTCTGTGACGAGTGCGGCTTCCACGGCGGCACGCTCGATCCGTCTGCAACTGTTGCTCGAATGCGTGCTCTGCCCGACCGGTGGTCGGAGGTGATGTCACAGGACGAGGCGCTGCTTCGAGCGCGCCCCGAACCCGACACGTGGTGCGCCATCGAGTACGCGCAGCACGTCATCAATGCCATCGCCAGCATCGAGTGGGGTGCCCGTCTCTTCGCGGCTGGCCGCGCGCCCGACTGGGACGAGCTGTCGGAGGACTCACTCCCCGGTGCGTTCGAGCACGCCACGCACGATTGCGGCCGATTCGAACTCGCCGACACGCTCGAGTCGCTCACGGTCGTCGCCAATTCGATGGCAGCCTTCGCCGAGTCGCTCACACCCGAGGAGCAGGCCGTTGTCGCCGTCTACGCCGACGACTGGGTGATCAACACCACTGCCGTCATCCGACACGCCCTGCACGACGCCGAGCATCACGTGCTCGACGTCCGTCGCGGCATCGCCCGCCAGCAGCTCCGCCGCTGACGCATCCGCGAGGCCTGTGGACACCGGCGGCGTCGTCGGACAATCTGTAGGCGTGGCGACCAGGGCTGCATCCCAGGACGGGCCAGACGACGGTGCGCTGCTCGCGTTGTTCCGGGCGATTGCGTCGGGTGACGACATCGAGGTCTCGCGATGGTTGGACCGATCGCCCGATCTCGCACGGTCGCCGATTCGCTCCGGTGCGAGCCGTCAGGATTCCCACGACCACTTCCTCGATCCGATCCGCCACTACGTGTATGCGGGTGACACTGCGCTGCACATCGCTGCGGCCGCGCATCGACGAAACCTCGTCGAATCACTCGTCTCACGAGGTGCAGATGTGAGCGCTCGCAACCGACGGGGCGCCGAGCCGCTGCACTACGCCGCCGACGGAAGCCCGAGCGCGGAGAGCGGGGATGGCGTGTCGCAGCGCCACGTGATCACGTACCTGGTCGACGCCGGCGCCGATCCGAACGCGATGGACAAGAGCGGCGTCGCACCCTTGCATCGAGCCGTGCGGAACCGTTGCTCGGCGGCGGTGAGCGCGCTGATCGAGAACGGTGCGGATCCGCTGCTGATGAACCGGAGCGGTTCGACTCCGCTCCACCTGGCCGTTCAGAACACCGGCAAGAGCAACTCCGGCTCAACAGCAGCACGCCACGAACAGGCGCACATCATCGGCGTGCTCCTCGCCCACGGCGCACGTCCGACCGACACCGACGCGAACGGCAAGACCGTTGCCGCGGCCGCGACCAGCGACTGGATCCGCGAGATGCTCAGCCTGCGCTGACCCTCCGGACGGCCTCGAGCGGTGGCCGAGCAGCCCTACCATCTCCTCGTGGAACCACTCGAGCTGCGAATCATCGTCTATCGACACTTCGTCGAGGCAGGGTCCGCGCCGAGCCGACATGCCCTCGCCCAGATCGTCGGCGACCTCGACGCTGTCGACGAACAGCTCCGCGAACTGCACGACCGGCACATGCTCGTGCTCGACGACCGCCCACATCGCCGTGGTGAGATCCGCATGGCGCTGCCCTTCGCCACAGAGCCCACCGACTTCCGCGTCACCACCGACAGCGGCGCGTGGTGGGCGAACTGCGCGTGGGACTCCTTGGCGATGCTCGCTGCCCTCCACAGCGACGGTCGCATCGAATCGATCTGGTCCGACACCCGAGCACCGTTCCACCTCACCGTCACGAACGGTCAGCTCGACAGCACAGACGGCTACATCTCCTTTGCGCTCCCCGCCAGCCGATGGTGGGACGACATCGTGTTCACTTGAAGCACCATCACCTTCCTTCGGTCGAAGGACAACCAGCTCGCCGACGGCGAAAACGTCGCGCTTGCTCAGATGTGGACCCTGTCGCAGACCTGGTACGGCGATCGCCTGGACGAGTCGTTCACTCCGAGAACGGTGGAGGCCACGCAGCGACTTCTCGACGACGTCGGCCTCACGTCCGAGTTCTGGCAACTCCAACGGTGAAACGACGGAGGCAGCTCGATCGTTGCGGCAAGTAGATTGCGTTCGTCGCCAGAAGGGAACCGATCGTGTCTCAAGTCCGTGTCCACAACTTCTCGATCTCGCTCGATGGGTTCGGCACCGGCGAAGGGCTCACGTTCGACGCCCCGTTCGGCCATGCCGGGCGTCGGCTCCACGAATGGATGTTCGCGACGAGTTCGGGCGAACGATGTTCGGCGAGACGGGTGGGTCGGCAGGTGTCGACAACGCGTTCGCCGAGCGGCACAGCAACGGGTTCGGTGCCGAGATCATGGGTCGCGGCAAGTTCGGCCCGCAGGTGGGCCTGTGGACCGACATCGGCACCGACGACGAATGGCGAGGTTGGTGGGGGCCGAACCCGCCGTTCCACACGCCGGTGTTCGTGCTCACACATCACCCTCGTCCGTCGATCGAGATGGAGGGAGGCAACGTCTTCCACTTCGTCGACGGCTCGCCCCAGGAGGTGCTGGAGCTCGCACGCGCCGCGGCAGGCGACCTCGACGTCCGCATCGGCGGTGGAGTGACGATGATGCGTGACTTCCTCGCCGCCGGCCTCATCGACGTGATGCATGTCGTGCAGGTGCCGGTGCTCCTGGGCCGCGGCGTTCGCCTGTGGGACGGCTGCGAGGGCATCGAAGCGCTGTACGACATCGAGGCTGTTCCGTCGCCGAGCGGGGTGACGCACCTCACGTTCACTCGCCGATGACTCGGCCAACCACGACGGAGGGAGTCGGCGAGGAACTTCGCGCGGGCGTCGAGTATCTGGAGGCGGTGACCGNNGTGCAGTGGTGGTGGGCGCGACCGCGGTCGACGGACACCTTCGGACAGCTCTTCTGGTTCGACGACCACGCACGCCCGGTGGCCGCCGTGATCCTCACCGCCTTCGGCGATCAGATGCAGCTCGACCCGATCGTGATGCCCGACGCCGCTCCCGAATGGATCGCTCACGTGATGCAGCGCGGCCTCGCCCACGCCGACGCGGCGGGTGTCGAGTCGGTGACCCTCGAAGTCGATTCAGCCGATGCGGTCCTGCGACCACTGCTCCTCGCCCATGGCTTCACGGCCGAAGCCGATGGCGGTTTGGTGGAGTCGTGGATGACCGCCGAGACCCGCCCGGCGATCAGCCATCTGAGCGATGGCTACCGGTTGCGCAGCCGCCTCGACACGGCCGACCGGCCGCATCACATGATCAACGCGGGAAGGAACCATGCCGACGTGGAGCCGCGCCTGCGCCAGACATCGCTGTATCGACCCGACCTCGATCTTGCGGTGTACGACAGCAACGAGCACGTGGCCGCCTACGGGCTGTTCTGGTACGACCCACACACCCGTGTGGGCGTGGTCGAGCCGATGCGCACCGAGGACGACCACCAGCAACGAGGCCTCGCCCGGCACGTGTTGACCAGCGGCATCGACCTCCTCGTCGAGGCCGGAGCAGAACGCATCAAGATCTGTTTCGAACCCGACAACCCGGCCTCGAGACACCTGTACCTCAGCGTCGGCTTCGAACCCGCACGGCACAACGACATGTTCTCAGGCCCGACGAGCGGATAGGCCGGCACCTCACCCTCGCCCTGGGTGGTCTCACCGCGACGGTCGTGTTCGCTGCCGGCCGTCTCGCCTGACGAACGTCGCCGCTACTCGTGTGGTCCTCGGGCACCCGGGACGAAGCGGATGCTGAGCGGATAGCGCCACCACTCGCCCCGGTTGGCGCGGACCGCGCCCACGATCGACATGGCCGCTCCCCCGGCGAAGATGCCGAACATCAGCACGAACGGGAGCGCGATGAAGGCTGACACCGAACCATCAGGCGCCGACGTGGTGACGGCGATGGTGACGATGGCGATGAACCCCGACAGCCACACGGCCAGGAAGGTCAGCTGGAAGTTCAGCGCCTCGGTGCTGTGATGGCGAACGAACTCGCTCTTCTTGCCCTCGGTCTGGCGGATGACCAGCGGCAGAACCACGGAGAGGACGAAGAAGCCGACGTGTGGAAGGACCGACATCACGCTGCCCGTCGACATTGCGTCGACCGGCGAACCTGTAGGACCGCCCGGTGCGTACGGTCCCCACGACGTCCCGCTCCACCAGCGCATGCCGACCCCGTCGAAGTACCAGCCAGGCGGAGGCGGTCCACTCGGCACTTCGGCTGATCCGGTCACGACTTCGTCCTCACAGGTTGGGTAGGAGCGGCTCGCATCATCACACTACGACCGCTGTCGTCCCGTGCCCCCACCACCCACTCGGGTGGGGGGTGAGGGTCAGTCGGCGTCGGCACGGCGCATGGGCAGGGTGGATCGCCACTCGCCGTCCACCATGTGGAGCGCGGCGGCCACAGCGCCGCTGGTGGGCACGAGACCGATCTCGCCCACGCCCTTGATGCCGTAGGCACTGCGCGGCTGGGGCACCTCGACGAGCTCCACTTCGATGGGCGGCACATCCTTGGGCCGCAGGATGCCCAGGCTGCGCAGGGTCATGTTGGTGGGGAAGCCGCGCTCGTCGCTCGGGAAGTCCTCCGTGAGCGCGTAGCCGAGGCCCATGTGCACGGAGCCTTCGATCTGGCCTTCGCACAGGCGTGGGTTCACGGCCTTGCCGACATCGTGGATGGCGATCACCTTCTCGATCGCGCCGGTGGTCCGGTCGGCCACGACCACCTGCGCGGCGTACCCGAATGCGGAGTGGATGGTGGGGTTCGGCACCGCCGGATCGCCCAGCTTCTGCGTCCAGTCGACGACGTGCTCGGCGTAGTGGTCGACATCGACAGCGCAGTCGTTGGCGAGCGCCACCAGGCAGGCGTTCTGCACGCTGGCCGCGACCATCAGCGTGCCTCGGCTGCCGGTGGTCTGGCCGAAGCCGAGCTCGCGCGTCGTGTCGACGATGACCTCGATGCGCGCCGGGTCGATGCCCAGCTCGGTGACCGCGGTCTGCAGGGCAACGGTGTGCACGCCCTGCCCCATCTCGGTGAACCCGTGGCGCACCTCCACCTTGCCGACCGTCTCGCCCGGCGCCGGGCTGTGGAAGCGCACGACTGCGGCGCACACTTCACGCAGGCCGTTGCCGAGGCCCGAGTTCTTCAGGCCGAGGCCCATGCCGACGGCCTTGCCGGCCGCGAGGGCAGCGTCGATGTGCGGCTTGGCGCGGTCGAGGCACACCTCGGCGCCGCCGGCACCGTCGTCCATGATCTGGCCCGGCCCCCACACCTCACCGGGCTTGATGACGTTGCGCTTGCGCATGGTCCAGCCGTCGATGCCGACCAGGTCGGCCAGGCGGTCGATCACACCCTCCATCGCGAACTGCGCCTGGTTGGCGCCGAACCCACGGAACGCACCGCACACCGGGTTGTTGGTGCGCACGGCGATGCACTCGACGTCGATTGCCGGCACCCGGTACGGGCCGCTCGCATGGCCGGCCGCACGCTCGAGCACCTTCATGCCCACGCTCGCGTACGAACCCGAGTCGCCGATGCCGCGCACCTTCAGCCCTGTGAGCTTCCCGTCGGCGTCGCAGCCGGCCCAGTACTCGAGACGGATCGGGTGGCGCTTGGCATGGATGAGCAAGCTCTCCTCGCGCGACAGCGTGCACTTCACCGGCCGCTGCAACAGCCATGCGGCGAGCGCGGTCTGGCCCTGGTTGCTCATGTCCTCCTTGCCGCCGAACGCGCCGCCGTTGGAGACGAGCTCGACGGTCACCCGGTCGTTGGGCAGCGCGAGCAGCGCAGCGATCTGGTCACGGTCGTCCCACACGCCCTGGCCGCCGGAGTAGACGTGCAGATGCGGCGACCCGTCGTCGCCGGACGAGGGCACGGCGAGGGTGCTCTCCGGCTCGAGGAAGGCGTGCTCGATGCGCTGGGTCTGGAACACCTCGTGCACCGTGTGCGCGCTCGCGCGCAGCGCCGCCTGGACATCGCCGCGCTGGTACGCACTCACCGAGAGCACGTTGTTCTTGGTGCCGTAGACCGCAACCTCGGGGTCGTCGATCGCGGCCACCGGATCGGTGATCGGGCGCAGCACGGTGTACTCCACCGCGACCAGCGTCGCCGCCTCGCGGGCGTGCTGCTTGGTGTCGGCCACGACGATGGCGAACACATCGCCGGCGTAGCTGGTGCGCTGTCCCTCGCCGATGAACACCGGCCAGTCCTTGTAGATGATGCCCACGTACTGCGCGCCTGGGATGTCGGCGGCGGTGAACACGTCGACCACGCCAGGAGCGGCCTTCGCCGCCGACGTGTCGATGCGCACGATGTCGGCGCGTGCGTGCGCGGTGAGGTGCAGCGCGGCGTGCAGCATGCCGGGCACGCGGAGGTCGTCGACGTAGCCGCGGTCGCCAAGGGTGAGCTCGGCTGCCTGGTACTTCGCGCCGCTGGTGCCCACTCCTCCGGGCAGCGCGGCGTCGACGGTGGTGCCGTGGGCGACGGCCTCGATGGCATCGAGCACCTTCACGTAGCCGGTGCAGCGGCACAGGTGCGCGCCGAGATGACGTGCCATGTCGTCGCGCTGGAGGTCGGCGCCCTTCTTGTCGATCTGCGCCTTGGCCCGCATCACGATGCCCGGGATGCAGAAGCCGCACTGCAGGCCACCGCACGCAGCAAAGGCATCGGAGAAGCGCGTGCGCTCGGCTTCGGCGACCCCTTCCAGCGTGGTGACGCTCTTGCCGGCCACCTTGTCGACCGAGTACGTGCACGAGATCTGCACCTTGCCGTCGATCATCACCGTGCAGCAGCCGCACTGCCCCGAAGGGGAGCACCCGTCCTTGGGTGACGTGACGTCGAGCTCCTCGCGCAGCGCGGCGAGCAGGTGGGGATGATCGGCGCGCACGGAGACCGGGGCGCCGTTGAGGACGAACTCGACGGTCACGTTTTACATTTTGTCAAAGTCGGAGCCCGATTGCGAACGCTGACCGTGAACCGAGTGTGAACTCAGTCGGGCAGGATGGCGCCCCGTTGCGTGGTGAGGCGGGTGTACACCTCGGGCCGGCGATAGCGCTCGAAGTCGAAGAGGGTGCCCTTGTAGCGCTCGCACCAGTCGAGGTCGCAGCGCGCCACGACGACCTCGTCGTCGGTGGTGAGGGTCTGCGCCACGATCTGGCCGCTCGGCGCGACGATGACCGATTGGCCGAGCGAGTCGACGCCCTCCTCCACCCCACCCTTGGCCACACCGACCACCCAGGTGCCGTTCTGGTAGGCGCCNNCTGGGGTCGGGCACGTAGTGGATGGGCGTGTTGTAGCCGATGAGCACCATCTCGACGCCCTGCAGCCCCATCTCGCGGTACGTCTCGGGCCACCGGCGGTCGTTGCAGATGGCCATGCCCACGATGCCGCCGAACGCCCGCCACACGCCGAAGCCGTCGGGGCTGGGTTCGAAGTAGTAGCGCTCGGCGTGCTGGAACGGACGATCGGGCTCGTGGTGCTCGTGGCCGGGGATGTGGGTCTTCTTGTAGGTGGCCACGATGCTGCCGTCGCGCTCGACCAGGGTCTGCACGTTCCACCGCCGGCCGGCGTCGTCGATGAGCGCATAGCCGAGGCAGAAGCCCACGCCGAGCCGCTTCGCCTCGTCGAACAGCGGCTGCGTGGCCGCGCTGGGCATGCTGCGCTCGTACCAGTGGTCGGCCTCGGTGATGTCGTCGACGAACCAGCGGGGGAAGAACGTGGTGAGCGCCAGCTCGGGATACACCACGAGCTCGGCCCCCATGGCGTGCGCCTGGTGGAGCATCGCGACCAGCCGCTGCACCACCTGCTCGCGCGTGTGCTCCTTCTGGACCGGCCCCATCTGGGCAGCAGCGACGGTGAGGTGGCGGGTCATTGACAAAACGTTAACCGCACCCGCCCGCAACCCGGTGCAGTTCGGATCGATGTGGCGACCTGGACACCACTACGGTCCGCACATGGCTGAGATCACGGTGGACGAGTTCGAACAGCAGGCGCGCACCTTCCTCGAGGCCAACGCAGCACGCAAGGAGCACGACAAGAAGTTCGTGTGGGGCGAGGGCTCCGACAAGGTGGCGGTGTTCGAGGAGAAGAACAGCGACGACGAGCGCGTCGACGTGCGCCGGGCCTGCGACTGGCGACAGAAGAAGTTCGACGCCGGGTTCGGCTGGATCCAGGGACCCGCGCAGTACGGCGGAGGAGGCCTCACCGCCGCGCACGAACGTGCCTACCTGCGTCTCGAGGCACAGTACGAGGTGCCCAACCAGAGCGCGTTCACCATCGGCCTGGGCATGGTGGCACCCACCATCCTGGCCCACGGCAGCGAGGTGGCGAAGGAGCTGTACCTCACGAAGATGTACCGCGCCGACATCATCGGCTGCCAGCTGTTCAGCGA
>PMCN01000111.1:147-14753 GCA_003154135.1 Acidimicrobiaceae bacterium | reverse complement strand
GAGTTCGAGTCTCTTCGAGCGCGCTGGGTGAATACCCAAGTCACCAGGCCCCTTCGGGGGCCTGTTGTCGTTTTCGGGGCCGGTCGGAATGGTCGTTGACAGCCGACCTGACAGCCAACAGATCCGACAAGGCGTTCCTTACCTCGACCACAACAAAAGCTTAGGATGTTAACCTTTCGTTAGGTTCAACTCAACGAAAGGAACCCTCGATGAATGGCAACAGCGCTCCAGGGCCGCTCGACCGGCAGCCAACGGCGTCACGCCCTGGCGTCAGCGGGTGGCCCGCCGTGGCGTACGAAACTCTGGACTGGCAGCCGTCGCTCGCCACTGGCCGACTCGCCGAACTCGTCGCCGGTTCATACGCCGCGGCTGTCCCGCCGATGATCGCCACCGTCACCCCACAGCTCGCCAGCGACATCGTCGAGCTCAGCCGCAAAGCTTCGTTCGAGATCGCTCGATTCGACAGCGAACTCGGCGCCGAGATCGGACCATTCGCCTCGATCCTGCTGCGTTCCGAGTCGGCCTCGTCCTCACAGATCGAGCACCTCACCGCGTCCGCAAAGAACGTTCTGATGGCCGAGGCCGGCGATGTCAGCCGTCGCAACGCCACCGAGATCGCCTCGAACACCGCCGCCATGAACGCCGCAGTGTCGATGGCGACCGACATCACCGATGCCACGATCCTCGCAATGCACCACGCGCTTCTCCACCACCAGCACCCCGAATGGGCGGGACGCTGGCGCGACCAACCAGTGTGGATCGGCGGGCGGGCCACGTCGCCCCACGGCGCGAGCTTCGTGCCCCCGGAACACTCGCGCGTCCCCGCACTCATCAGCGATCTCACCACCTTCGCTCGCCGCACCGACATCGACCCGCTCGTCAAGGCACTGCTGGCGCACGCGCAGTTCGAGACCATCCACCCGTTCCCCGATGGCAACGGACGCACAGGCCGCGCGCTGATCCACAGCATGCTGCGCCACGACAACCTGACACGCAGTGTCACGGTCCCCGTGTCAGCGGGGCTGCTGAGCGAAACCGATCGCTACTTCCAATCACTCACCGACTACCGGGAAGGCGACCCGAGCTCGATCGTCGAGCTCGGTGCCTATGCGACGCTGCGGGCGGTGACCAACGGCCGCCAGCTCGCGCAGGAGATGAACGCCGCGCGCACCGACTGGGCCACCCGCCTCCAAGGAGTGCGGCGAGACGCCACAGCCTGGAGATTGCTCGACACGCTGATCGAACACCCCGTCACCGATGCCAACACGATCGCGGAGCACCTCGGCATCTCTACAGTCGCCGCGCGAACCGCGATCGCCCAACTCGTCGATCTAGGAATCATGCGTCAGGCGAACGCCGGCCTGCGCTTCCGAAAGTGGATCGCCACCGACGTTGCCGACGCGCTCGACCGCTTCGCTGAGCGCGCCGGTCGGCGCTCGTCAACTCGCCCGTAGACGGCGACCCCGCCCGTCCGGCTCAGGTCAGGCCGAGCACGGTGACGAGCGCTTCATCGACGGCCCACAGCTCGTGCACCGCGAGCGTCCCGACTCGTCGACCGAGCCGCCGAACGTCGACCGCTCCCAAATGCTCGACGAGCACTCTGATCGAGCCGCCAGCGACTGTCACCTCGGGGCGGAACGATGCGGGTCGAGCACTTCGCGACGTCGGCGCGACCAGCACGACTGAGCGCGGCAACATCGCATCTGCCTGCACGACCACACCGAAGCGTTCACCCTGCTGCTCGTGGCCAACGCCTTTGGGGACCTTGAAGCGGTACACGTCACCGCGCTGCACGCATCGACTCCATCATCGCCGCGATCGACGACATCTCGGCCCGGTCACGATCGTCGGCCTCGAGCGCGGCCACCTCCGCAGCAAGCTCGCCCTGCCTGCGAAGGCGAACAGCCGACGCCAGCAGCGCAGATCGGATCGCTTCCGACTGGCTCAACCCCGTCGCTTCGAGGACTCGCAACGCACGCTGTGCTTCATCATCGAGTCGCACCGAGATTGCCTTCGCCATCCAGCCAGTATGACGGATCGTGATACGAGAGGCAACATGCCGACCCAGCGCAGCATCTCGGGCTTGCTCGGCCCGTCACGCACACCGAGCGGCAGTGTGGGGTCAGTCAGGGATGCGTTCCGTTCGGGCTCATTCCACGACGAGCCCGGTTGCGACAGCAACCTCCGTCCAGTGACGTTGCTGTTGCTCTCCGTCGAACGCCGACGCAGCATCGTCCGCACTGGCCCACGCGCTGCGCGACACCGTCGAGATGTCGCCAAGGTAGACGTGGAGAGCCGCCGACCACATCGTCGGCGGGGTGTGGACGTCGTGGATCGCGTCAGCTCCGAGCACCAGTACCTCGCCGGCCTCCACCCGACGCGGAACGAGCGTTCGAAGCCTTCCGCCGGCCTCCTCGAAGAGATGGTTGTCTTCGAAGCCGGACCACACACCGATGACGGCCTCGACGCCGTGGTTGTGGATCCCGGTCTGAAATCGGCGCGGGAAGATGGCGTGACACACCATGATGGCGTCGGAGCGGTGGATGATCCCGTCGTCGCTGGCGTCGAGGGGCACAGGACACGCCAACTCCAACGAGCGGGGCTCGCTCACCGCTCGTTGGATCAACTCACGGATGGCGTCGGCCGGATCGTGCTCGACGAGGGCGTCGATGCACGACTGCGTGAACGAATCAGGATCGAAGGCCCTCACCAGCGCATCGTGCCCAGTGAGAATGGGTCTGTCAATGGCGGGCCGTTCGGCATGGGCGGTCCGCGGGCCGGCGCTTTCGGCCTAGGGCCATTCGACTCTGGACCCGGCGCCGAAAGAGCGCGCTCAGTGAGCGCGACAGCACGGACCGAGGCGAAATGGCCACCATTGCGACCTACAACGAACTCGCTGCAGAGGTGCTGAACGCACTGCCGGAACGAGTCGTGCGCTACCGGGCCAGCGACCTCGTCATCACGTACTGCAACTGGTCGTGGGCGGCCGACGAGGGCCTCGAGCCGGACGAAGTGGTCGGCCATCGGCTCGACGAGTACCTGTCGGAGGATGGTCAGGTGGGTCTCGCGCGTCAACTTGCCCGGCTCGGTCCCGACTGTCCGGTGGCCGCCGACGACGTGCCGCGCGCCGATCTGGCGAAGCCGGGCAGGTGGATCGCGTGGATCGATCGATACCTGCCGACGGGTGAGATCATCGCCGTCGGTCGCGACGTGACCGAGCGCCACCGACTCGAGCTCGCCCTCATCGACAGCGAGGGCCGCTTCCGTGCGCTGGCCGACAACTCCTCCGACATGGTGTTCCGCGTACTGCTGCGCCCGCAGCCCCACTTCGACTACCTCAGCCCGTCGGTCGAGCGGATCACCGGCTTCCCGGTCGCGTACTTCGTCGACGACTTCGCTCGCTTCATCGACCTGATGGATCATCGGTCGGCGTCGATGCTGCAACGAGCGCTCAACGGAGGGCCGATGCTGGAGCGCTTCGACGTGCACGGGCGCCGCGCCAACGGCGAGCCTCAGATCACCGAAGTGCACCTCACCGCCATCCCCGGCGGTTTCGAAGGAGTGGGCCTCGACGTCACCGACCGCCGCGCACTCGAGGCCGACCTCACCACCCGTGCGCTGCACGACCCGCTCACGGGACTGGCCAACCGGCACCTGCTCGACGAGGTGCTGGAGAGAGGGCTCGCCCGGGCTGAGCGGCAAGGCACCGTCCTGGCCCTCATCTTCGTCGACATCGACGACTTCAAGTCGATCAACGATCAGTACAGCCACCACGCAGGTGATGCCGTGCTGCGCGAGTTCGCTCGCCGACTCGAAGCAGCGTCACGGCGCGCCGATGTGGTCGCGCGAGTCGGCGGGGACGAGTTCGTCGTCGTCTACGAGCCCACCGCGAACGGCCACGACAACTTCCTCGCGCGCATCGAACGAGCGCTCGCTCCACCGATCGAGGTGGCGCCGTCGACCGTGCTGCACTGCACGGCGAGCCTCGGCCGAGTCGACACCCTCACCTGTCCGGCCACGGCGACCGCACTGCTCACCGCGGCCGACGCGGCGATGTACCAGGCGAAGCGGGCGCACCACGCGGCCGCGCGCTCGGCAGCGGAGTAGCCCCTCGTCCAGGCGTCAGGCGTCAGGCGTCGATGGTGTTCACGATGAGCACGTCGCACGGTGCCTGCCGGGCGATGTCGGTCGCCACGGCACCGAGGACTCGCGACAATCCCTGCACTCGGCGGTTTCCGACCACGATGATGCCCGCATCGAGACGCGCCGCGGCGTCGCAGATCTCCTTCGCTGGATCGTCGAGACCGACGGAATGGGTCGGCCGGCCCGCAGACGACTGCGGCAGCTCACCGATGAGCGCGTCGAGGAACTGCTCGGCCGTCGACAACCAGTCGATGTGGAAGTGATCGCCCGACGAGCCTGCCGAGGTGCTCGACCGGGTGCGGTTCACCGACATGACCAGGTGCAGTTGCGCGCCCAGCGCAACCGCAAGGTCGGCGGCGGCGAACGCCGCGCGGCGCGCGGTGTCGCTCTCGTCGACACCGACGACGATGGGGGCCTGGAGCTTGGACATCAGCGGTCCTCCTCTGAGGTCCGGCCCGTGTGCCGCCGGACGCAGCGGCACATCTTGTCGCATCGCAGCACACACCCGTGACAGCGGTGCGGCTCGACCGCCTCGCAGGGGCCAGGGATACAGTCGGGTATGCCCTCACGTCGAACCGCGCTCCGTCAGGCCGCGGTCGCAGGAGCACTCGCGCTCGCCGTGCTCAGCTCGTGCGGCGGGTCGTCCTCCCGCGCCGCAATCACAACCGGAGCGGACGCGACATCGACACCTGCGCCAGACGTGACCAGCTCCGCAAGCAGCAGCGTCGCCCCTACCGTCGCTCCGACTGACGCAGTCACCACCCCGGCAGAGACGACCACCGTCGTCCGCGCGATGAAGCCATGCGACCTGGTGCCGACCGCGCACGTCGGCGCTGCGTTCGGCGGCACCGCGACGCTCGTCGGGAACACCGTGGTCGCCAACGCCCAGGAGTGCACCTGGTCGATCGCGGGCCCCACTCTCACCGGGCAGGTCGAGATCACCGTCGCCTTTCCCGACCCGGCGACCCTCAACGGCGGTGCGGCCGACGCCGTCGCCCTGGTGCACTACCAGCACGACTTCACGGTGCAGAACTTCCCTGCCAAGGTGGCCGACCTTCAAGAGGTGCCGGGTGTGGGAGCGTATGCGTTCCTCGACACGTACACGCGCACCCTGGAGGTGGCCGTCTCGCCGCGGTTGGCCCTCGTGGTGCAGTACGTCTCGGGCTCGTCGGCCGACTTTGGCACCGGCGTGTCGCCGGCGATGCTCACGGCGCTCACCACCATGTCGGCCACGGCGGCGGCCGACATCGGGGCGTAGCCTGCACCCATGACGACCGATGGTGAGTACGTGCCGAGCGCATTGGACTGGGTTCGTGACCAGGTGGCGACCTACGAGCGGTCCGGTGGCACCGAGGCCAACACCCTTCGCGACACGGGGATCCCGATCATCGTGGTGACGATGAAGGGCCATGCGTCCGGCAAGGTGCGCAAGATCGCGCTCATGCGCGTCGAGCACGGCGGCGAGTACGCCCTGGTCGCATCGATGGGCGGTGCGCCGAAGAACCCGGGCTGGTACCAGAACCTGGTGGCAGCACCCGACGACGTGCTCATCCAGGACGGTCCGGCGCCGTTCGCAGTGTCGGTGCGCGAAGCGACCGGCGACGAGTACGCCCAGTGGTGGGAGCGGGCCGCCGCCGTGTTCCCCAACTACAACGAGTACAAGGCCCGCACCGAACGGGTCATCCCGGTGCTCATCGCCTCGCCGTGCTGATTTCACCCGCACCCACCCACTTCTTCCCGCTCGTGTCAGCGGCTGACCACCAAGGCTGGTGGTGACGGGCTGACACGAACCGGCATCACGGCCGGTGCATCACGGCCGGCATCACGGCTTGGCCGCGCTGCGCCGACGAACTCCAGGTCCTGCCAATCGTTGCCAGACTCTTCGACGTCCGCGGGATGACCGCTGGCGTTCCCTTGGACACCGTGCGGCTTGACTGCACGAAGCGGGTGTTCGACACAAGTCCGACGCACCAAAGGGAGTTCTCGATGAATCGTGCATGGCTCACAGCCCTCACACTGGCCGGAGTGGCCGGCTCGGCAGGCGCCGCATTCGCCAACGTGGTGGCGACACCCGAAGCGGCGGCGACACCCGACGTGCAGGTGAACCCACAGGTCAACTCCGTCAACCCGTCCGCGGCGTTCGCGGCGGCGGCGGTCGCCAATCGGCCGGCCCAGAGCACCACGTATCAGCTCAGCGGCGTGGGCACCATCACCCTGTCGGTGCGCCCCGGTGTGCTCACCGTCGGGGCCATCACCACCGTGCCCGCGTGGTCGGTGCAGGCGATCTCGGCGCCCGGCGCCAGCGTCACCGTGCAGCTCGCCGCGGGCACCCAAGTGGTCACGTTTCGCGCCGACCTGGTCCGCGGCACCGTGACAGTCGCCCTCAGCAACTCGATCGCTCCGGAAGCGCCCACCACCGCGCCGCCCGCGCAGGTGGTGGCTGCACCGCCCGCAACCAACGGCCGCACGACCAAGCAGACCGTGAAGCCGGCCACCCCGACCACATCGAAGCCTGTCGTCACCCCCAAGGTGGTCACCACCACCGCCCCCAGTGGCGGAGAGCACGAATCGGAGCCCAACGATGACTGATGCCGAGCAGGCGGCCCGCATCGCCGCCATCCGTGCCAAGCGCACGCCCACTGCACCGCTGGCCGCATCGCCCGCACAGCAGCAACGCCGCCACCCACACGTCGCCGCGGGCGCGCGCATCCTGGCCACCGGCCTCACCGCCTCGGCCGTGTTCGGCATCACCACGGTGATCGCCGCAGCGAACCGCCCCGCGTCGATCGGCGCCGCCACAGTGCCCGCGACCGCGACGCCCGACAGCACCGTGCCGGTCACCGCCCCCACCACCACGATCGCTGCGACTGCCGTGGTGCTCACCGTGCCGCCGCCGGTGGTGGCAACGCTCGCTCCTGGCGGGCAGGTGGCTCCGCTCACGCCGGTCGCCCCGGTGACACCTGCAGGCAAGACGGCCACCGCCGCAACGGCCAAGGCCCCGAAGTCGGCCACCCCGGTCACCACCAAGGCGGCCACGCCCGTGACCGCCGCACCGAAGCCCACGGTGGCGCCTCCCACCACCAAGGCACCCGCGCCTGTCACCACCACCAAGGCGAGCAAGCCGTGACCCACCCAGAGCCGCTCGAGCGTCACCTGCGGGTGATGGGCAGCGCGGCTCACCTCGTGGTGCACGGCGGCAGCGACGAGCTGCTCGACCACGCCGAACAACGGCTGCGGCAGTTGGAGGAGTGGTGGAGCCGGTTCCTGCCGGACAGCGACATCACGCGGGCGAACCAGGCCGGCGGCGAACCGGTGTGGGTGCACGAGGACACGCTGGCGGTCGTGGCCCGCGCCCTCGACGCATGGCGCCAGACCGCCGGCCGCTTCGACATCACCGTGCTCCCTGCACTGGTCGATGCCGGCTACACGCACAGCGTCATCACCCAGGCAGCCGCCCCCGAGGTGCGCGGCCATCGCGTCGGCCAGAGCGCGCTCGTGGGGGTCGACTACGACGCTGGCACGCTCACCGTGCCGGCCACGACGGCCATCGACCTGGGCGGCATCGGCAAGGGCATGGCGGCCGACATCGTGGCCGAGGAACTGATGGAGCTGGGCGCCCACGGCGTCATCGTCAACGTCGGCGGCGACCTCGCCGTGCTCGGTCGACCGCTCGGCGACACGTCGTGGTACCTCGGCATCGAAGACCCGCTCCGGGCGCCGGAGCACCTCGCCTTCATCCACCTCGAACAGGGTGGGGTGGCAACGAGTGGCACCACCGTGCGCCGCTGGTCGACTCCCGATGGCGAGATCGCTCATCACCTCATCGACCCGCAGAGCAGCGCGCCGTCGCCCACCACAATCCTCACCGTCACCGTCATCGCCGGCGATGCGGCCACTGCCGAGGCCTTCGCCACCGCGGCGATGATGGTCGACGGTCCCGCTGCCATCGCCCTGCTGCACGAGGTGGGCCTCGCCGGCCTGGCGATCGACGCCGACGGCACCGTGCACCGCACGCTCACGATGAAGGACTTCGAAGGATGAACCCCCAGACGTGGTGGTACATGTCGCGAGCGAGCGGCATGGTGGCCTGGATGGTGCTCGGCGCCACATGCTTGTGGGGCGTGCTGCTCACGACCCGCATGCTGAAGCCAGCCGACCGTCCGGCATGGCTGCTCGACCTGCACCGGTGGCTCGGCGCGCTCGCGGTCGTGACCACCGGCCTGCACCTGGGCGCGCTCGTCGCCGACAACTACACCCACTTCGGCTGGCGCGAGCTGTTCGTGCCGCAGGCCAGCGCGTGGAAGCGTGGGGCGGTCACCTGGGGCGTGATCGGGCTGTACCTGATGGCCGTCGTGCAGCTCACGTCGCTCGTGATGAAGCGGCTGCCGCGCCGGCTCTGGCACGCGGTGCACATGCTGTCGTACGTCTTGTTCGCGATGGTCACCGTGCACGGCGTGCTCGCCGGCACCGATGCCACCAACGTGATCTTCGTCGCTGTGGCGGGCGGCGGCACCGCGATCGTCGCGTTCGTGTTCATCGCCCGCGTGCTGCAGGGGCGCGCCAAGCGCATCGTGCGTGCCCAGGCCAACGCCGCACGGTGACACACTGGCCGGCATGGCCGAACTGTTGCTGAGCCCCGACTACCCCCACGCACGCGCCGCGTTCCTCGCTGCCGCGGCGAGCGTGAGCGTCGGCATCACATCGTTCCCCCATCCGCTGAAGGGTCCGGCCGACGAGGATCTCGCCGTCGACGTCGCCGACCTCGGACCTGCCGACGCGAGCACCGTCGTGCTGGTGGTGTCGGCCACGCACGGCGTGGAGGGCTACTGCGGCTCGGCGCTGCAGACGCACTGGTTGACGCACGACGCCGCCGAGCGGCCAACCGACGTGCGCGTCGTGCACGTGCACGCGCTGAACCCGTTCGGCATGGCCTGGGTACGGCGGGTGAACGAGGACAACGTCGACCTCAACCGCAACTTCGTCGACTGGTCGCAGCCGCCGCCCGCCAACGCCGACTACGGGCGCATCGCCGACCTCCTCGTGCCCGCCGAGTGGACCGATGCCGAGCTCACCCGCACCACCACCGAGCTGCTGGGCTACGCCGACGACTGGGGCTTCGCCCGGCTGCAGGCGGTCATCAGCGGCGGGCAGTACGCGCACCCCACCGGCGTGTTCTACGGCGGCACCGGTCCGGTGTGGTCGCACCGCTGGCTGCGCGAGTTCTGCGCGGCGTCGCTCACCGGCGCCGAGCGGGTGATCATCATCGATCTGCACACCGGACTCGGACCGTGGGGAGTGGGCGAGCTGATCGCCAGCGCGCCCAAGGGCGAGCCCCACTACGACCGCGCCGCGCAGCGGTGGGGCTCCATCACCTCGATGCTCGACGGCGACAGCGTGTCGGCGGTGCTGGCCGGCGACTGGCTGATGGTCGCCGGCGACCTCGCGCCGCACGCCGAGGTCACTCCCATCACCATCGAGTACGGCACCGTCGACCCGATCACCGTGCTGCAATCGTTGCGTGCCGATGCGTGGCTCCACTCGCGCGGCGACCCACGCGGCAGCAATGCTCCGATGGTGCGGGCGCAGGTGCGCGCCGCGTTCGCCGACGACGATCCGGCGTGGATCGCGGCGTGCTGGACTCGCTTCGCCGAGGTGATGGGCGCGGCACTCCAGCCGTAGCAGCTCCCGGCCGCTCGGCTTCTGGGCAGGATCGCCGCCATCCGAGCTTCTGGGCAGGATGCCCGACGGAAAGCGTCAGGACGGCTGCCCAGAAGCCGAGCTGAAGGCGTGCGCAACTGCGCGGCGCGGCCCCGGCGAGCGAGGGCGGTGGGGGGCGCCCCCGATGACGCCCCCCACCGATCCGCACTCAGGCCCCACGCAGATGGGGGGCTCTGGCGACGGACTCTGTAGGGAAGTCCCTCGGCTCTCGTGATACTCCGGTTCCGGACGGAACGCCTAGGGCCGAACGTCCCTGCGTGGTGTGATGCGCACCAACACCCACGCGAACGCGAGCACGGCGACCGCGATGACGGCCACCATCAGCGACACCACCCCCCAGCTTCCGGCCGCGTGATGACCCGGTCGCGGGTCGAGGAAGGGATACGGGTACCAGTCGACGATCGAGCCGCGCACGAGGCTGTAGGCGAGCCAGGCGACCGGGAACGCGAGCCACTTGCAGATGTCGGCGACTCCAGGTCGGCGAGAGGGCGGCGAGAGGAACCAGTCGCCGACGATGACGATCGGTGCAACGACGTGCACGATGGTGTCGACCCACTTCGCGGTGAGCCCGACATCGGCCGACGCGGGTGCGAGCAGCACGGCGTAGATGACACCGGTCATCGCCATGTAGAGCACCACTCCGGGCCGAATGCTGCGAGCGAGGCGGTGCACCGCCGAGTCGGTTCGCGACTCGAGGCCGAGCAGCACGAACACCGTGAGGATCTTGGACTGGATGGTGAAGAAGCTGAAGACGTTGACCGGCTTGAACACGCCATCGGACGAGAGGCGTTGGCACTGGGCGGCGATGGCCACCACGATGGCGAGCGCGGTCACGAGGCGGAACCAGGGGCGCAGTGGGCGATATGGCGCCACCGCGAGGTCGAGGCTCCCGTCGGGGGTGGAGGTCGGCACCTCCTCACTTTCGCGCGACGAGGACCCCCATGCTGCGACGTGCGCCGAGGTCGTACCGTGGAAGCATGCGCGCAGTGAGGGTCCGGTGACGACACCCGCGGAACTGCACGCCCTGCTGCCCCTGCCACAGGAGGTGGAGCTGCTCGACGGCTCCTTCACCATCGGCGCGCAGGCGCACATCGTGGTGCCGGCCGACCCGGTCGGCGCAGGAGTGGGCGATCAGCTCGTGGCCGATCTCCAGGGCATCTGCGCAGTGGTGCTCACGCGCGGCGCATCGGCCACGCCGGGCGACATCGAGCTCGTCGGGGCGCCGGAACGCACCGACCTCGGCGACGAGGGTTACCAGCTCGACGTGCGCAGCGGCGGCGTGCGCGTGGTGGCCCGCGATGCCCACGGTCTGTGGAACGGCACGCGCACGCTGGTGCAGTTGGTGCCCCGCGATGGATCACCGCCCACCATTCCCGCGATGCGCATCGTCGACATGCCTCGCTTCGAATGGCGAGGGGCGATGCTCGACGTGGCGCGCCACTTCTTCAACGTCGACCAGGTGAAGCGGTTCATCGAGCTCATCGCCCGCTACAAGCTCAACCGGTTGCACCTGCACCTCACCGACGACCAGGGATGGCGCATCGAAGTGCCGGGCTGGCCCACGCTCACCGCGGTGGGCGGCGACAGCGCTGTGGGCGGCGACATGGGCGGCTGGTTCAGCCTGCGCGACTACGACGAGATCGTGATGCACGCGAGCAGGCACTTCGTGACCATCGTGCCGGAAGTCGACATGCCGGGCCACACCAACGCTGCGCTGGCGTCGGTGCCCGCGCTCAATCCCGACGGCGTGGCCCCACCCTCCTACCACGGCAAGAACGTGGGGTTCAGTTCGCTGCACCTCGACCTGCCCGCAACTCGGGGGTTCGTCGCCGATGTGCTGGGCACGCTTGCCGATCACACGCCGGGGCCGTACCTGCACGTCGGCGGCGACGAGGCTCACGCCACGGAGCGCACGCAGTACGCGAGCTTCATCGAGTACGTCCAGCAGGTGGTGACGGGTCTCGGCCGCACCATGGTGGGCTGGGAGGAGATCGCGAATGTGCCGCTGAGCGAGCGCACGCTCGTCCAGCACTGGCTCCACCCGGATGTCGCGGGCGGCTCGACGCCCGGCACGCGGCTGATCATGTCGCCCGCGCGGCACACCTACCTCGACATGCGCCACGACGAACACGACCTGCTCGGCCGTCGCTGGGCCGGCGACATCGACATCGACACCGCCTACGAGTGGGATCCCGCAGCGCTCGTGCCGGGGGTGTGCGACGACCGCATCGCCGGGGTGGAGGCACCGCTGTGGACCGAGAAGGTGCACACCTTCCGCCAGGTCGAGCACCTCTGCTTCCCACGGCTGCTGTGCCTGGCCGAGGTGGGCTGGACCAACCAGTCACTTCGTTCGTTCGACGACGCCCGCGGGCGCCTGGCGCACCAGTACCAACGCCTCGTCGCGTCAGGCGTCAACGCTGCCAAACGAGTCGGCTGAGAGCTGCTCGCGGAGCCAAGCCTCGGCATCGGCGTCGAAGTCGAAGTCGACCGTCGGCGCTCGTCGGGATTCGACGTCGGGGTCGGGACCGGGCTCGAGCTCGGATGCCGACGCCTGCCGACGCTTCTTCGGCCACAGCACCAGCGTGGTGAGCATGCCTGCTGCAGCACCGACGACCAACGGGTTCGAGCAGAGCCCGATCAGCCGACCGACGTGGGGCACGGCCACCACCGGTGAGCCGAGGATGTCGGCAGAGGTGACGTCGAACGGGTCGGGGGTGGTGCGGTTGTCGCCCTGGGTCTGGTACGTGCCATCGGCACGGATCGACTTCACGCGGTGGATGATCAGCATGCCCTCGCCGGCCTGACCCTTGGGGATGCGATAGACGATGATGTCGCCGATGCGGGGGTGCGGATCGTCGCGGGTGATGACGATGTCGCCGAGGTGGAACGTGGGCTGCATCGAATGGCCCTCGACGACGATCAGGTGGCTGCTGCCGCCGAGCGACGCCGGCCAGAAGTACACGACCGCGCCGACGCAGAGCACGAGGAGCGCGACGTCGACGATGTTGCGGACGCGGTGCCACGTGCCGTGCGCCTGGGACTCGACGTGGACGGTCATGGTGCGTACGCGGTCGTGAGGAGGAAGTTGGTGAACTTGACGGTGCTGCCCGAGCTCCAGTAGAGGCCGGCGCGAGTGCCCGAGCTGAGCGTGGAGATCTGGCCTGCCGTGAGCGTGAACGCGATCTTCTGCGTGCCGTCGATGCTGACCGTGACCGCCGAGCCGTTGCGCGTGATGCGCAGCACGTTGCTGGCGGCGAACGTGACGCTCGCCGTCGCCAACGTGCTCATCGTGCCGCTCGTCGACAGTTGGAGGTTGAGCGTGCTCGGACCCGACATCACCGCGGCCAGGAAGGTGCGGGTGGAGCCCGTGTGATCGATGGCCACGCCGGCGGCACGGCTGGCGCCGTTCATGTTGAGCACGGTGGCCTGCGCGCTCGCGTTGGTCTGGCCGGCGGAGACCGTGGCGGTGGCGTTCGCGGTGGCCGCACCGAGCTGACCGGAGGTGATGGTCCACGTGCCCAGGTGCACGGTCCACGTCGCCGCGCCGCATGTGGCCGGCAACTGCACGGGGCGCGAGACGAGCGCGGTGCCGGTGGCTGCCGCGCGGGAGAAGTCGTCACAGCTGAGCACCGTGGGGGTGCCGGCGCTGGACGACGCATTGACGCTCGTGATCGACTTCGGCACGATGCCACCAAGTGAGCTGGCGCTCGCGACGCCGAGCGCGCCGATGGTCACCGCCGCGAGGACGGTGACGATCGTGCGGAGCGACACGATGCGCCAGCTCATGGGAGTTGCGGACGCGAGCCGATCAGCCGGAGATGATCAGCGAGACGCCAGTGGCCAAGTTGGCATCGACCGGGGTGCCGAGCGTGATGGAGAACGCGCTCGTGGCGACGGTGATGGTGGGCGCCGCGGTCGTGGCGAGCGAGGTGCCTGCGGTGTTGCGCAGGGTGACCGACGCGGCCTTGCCATTGCAGGCTGCGTTGACGCCGGTGAAGTTGACCGCAGTGATGAGGTACTTCTGCGCAGTGGCGTCGTAGCCCGTGGTGTAGTTGATGCCGATGCCGTCGCCGTCGCACGCGGCGATGACCGAGCTGTCGGAGCCGACCGAGCTCGACGTGAGGCCGCCGAGGCTCGAGGCCGATGCACCGGCCACGCCGGCGATCGACACTCCTGCGAGCAGCGCGAGTGCTGCTTTGCGGGGGATGTGCATGGTGGAGTCGTTCCTTTGTTCGAGAGCCGACCCGGGGCAGGACGGCGTTCCTGTGTATGTCGTCAGTTGACGGCGNNAGGCGTAGCAAGTTTCCTGCCACGGAGTATGATGCCGATATGGCGTTCGACCCCAAGAAGTGGACCCTCAAGACCAACGAAGCCTTCGCCGCGGCCATCGACCAGGCCAAGGCGCTGCACAACCCCGAGCTGACGCCCGACCACCTGATGGCGGCACTCACCCGGCAGGACGACACCATCGTCCCGGCCGTGCTCGCCAAGCTCGGCCTGGCTCCCCTCATGGTGCGCAACAAGGCCGACGAAGCCGTCGGCAAGCTGCCCAAGGCCTACGGCGGCAGTGAGCCGCGCCTCAACCGCGAGCTCGACAACGTGGTGCAGAACGCACAGCAGTACCAGAAAGACCTGAAGGACGACTTCTTGTCGGTCGAGCACCTGCTGCTCGCCATGAACCAGCGTCTCGGCATCGGCAGCGAGGAGCTGTTGCAGGCGCTCAAGGAGGTGCGCGGCAGCCACCG
>PMCN01000111.1:0-141 GCA_003154135.1 Acidimicrobiaceae bacterium | reverse complement strand
GCGAGCCCGGCGTGGGCAAGACGGCAATCGTCGAGGGCCTCGCGCAGCGCATCGCCGACGGCGACGTGCCCGAGGGGTTGAAGAACAAGCGCCTCATCGCGCTCGACATCGCCAGCATGCTGGCCGGGGCGAAGTACCGCG
>PMCN01000169.1 GCA_003154135.1 Acidimicrobiaceae bacterium | reverse complement strand
GACTTGCCCGAGGACTCGGGGCCGAAGATCTCGACCACGCGACCGCGGGGCAGACCGCCCACGCCGAGTGCGACGTCGAGCGCCAGCGCACCGGTCTGGATGGCCTCGATGGCCATCGAGCTCTTCTCGCCCATCCGCATGATGGACCCCTTGCCGAACTGCTTGTCGATCGCCGCCAACGCAACATCGAGCGCCTTGTCGCGATCGTTGTTCCCGTTGCTACCGGTGCTGCCGTTGCTCACTGTGGTTCCCTTTCGCATCCGGCGCTCGGGCCGGGGTGGTGCTGGCTGGAAGAGGCGATGTGCCTCGATGCGAGCACCGTAGGAAAGGGGTGTGACAGAGTGACCGAGACCGACGCGACACCGGCTCCTGCGACCCCGAACCGGCTGGTGCCTGTTCGAACGACACCAGTGTAACTACGAACAGTCGTTCGATCAAGCACCCTGGAAAGATTTCGCGGCGATTGCCGCGGCGGCCTCTTCCAGCTCTCGCTGCTCGGGTTTGTGCGACGCAAGGTCGAACGCCAACCACAGCGTGAAGGTGAACGGATACGCCAGCAGCGGGATGACGATTGCCGCGGCCACCATGCCCAACGTGAGCGCGACGGCGGGGAAGTTGGGCGCGGTGGCCACGAACGCCACCGTCATGCCCACTGCCAACGAGGCGAAGGTGATGACCACGTTGAGGGCGATGGGACCGAGCTCGAAGCCGTGCTCGCGGTGCCACGCGATGCCGCACGTGCGACAGCGCTCGTAGCGGCCGAGCCAGTGCTTGATGAACGTGCGGCGGCTCCCGCAGCGAGGGCAGGTGAGCAATGCTGCACGGCGAAACATGGTGACGGTCGAGGGCATCGGACGATCCATACCCCCCATGGTATAGAACCCGCGCGCGACTTCGGCCAGACTGTCGCCCGTGCGTCGAACCCTTGCTGGCCTGCTGTTCGGCCTCGCCTATGCCTGCATCAGCCTCACCATCGCCGGCTTCCTCCTCCAACGCACCGCCTTCGACCCCGGACAATCCTCCGGCGCCGCGCACGCGGTGCTTGCCGACCCGGCCATCCGCCAGGCACTCGTCGACGCGATCGCCGATTCCACGGCTGCGCAGCTGGGGGTCGACAAGGCCACCATGCGCCAGACCGTCGCCACCGTGGCCGCACACCCGGCCGGCGCCAAGTTGTTCGAGCAGGTGATCCACGACGCCCACGCCCACCTCATCGGCCAGCAGTCGGGTCCGGTGCTCATCACCGGCGCCGAGCTCGTGCCCATCGTCCGCAACGAAGCTGCCGCCAAGCTGCCCACCGTCACCGTGCCCGTACCCCGCGTCGCCGTGCTCTCCTTCATGCGCACGACGCTCAAGTGGCTCCTGCCCATCATGGCCATCGCGACGCTCGTGTTCGTCGGGCTCGGCTTCGCCGCACACCCCGAACGTACGGCGCTGCTGAAGAGCCTGGCGCTCGGCCTCTTCCTCATCGCCATCCTCGTGGCGTTGCTCGGCTACGTGGTGCCGCGCTTCCTCATCCCTGCACTCTCGAACAGCCCGTGGGCCGGAGTGCCCGCGCGCCTCGCCGACAACTCCCTGCCGCTGCTCGTGGGCACCGAGCTGCTGCTGGTGGGTGTCGGCCTCGCGCTGCTGGCGAGCACCGGCATGATGCGCAAGCGGCAACGCTGGAGCACTCCCGTGAGCACCTACCGCTACAACGAGGAGCGTCACTGGAGCTGACCAAGCACCGCTGCCCTCCCGACGAGCAGCGCGAAGCCCAGCCAGCGCCAGTAGCAGTCGACCTGTTCGAGCCCCGCCTCGCGCATCCAGTCGAGCTGCACGTCGGGCGGCGCGAGCACGTCCTGGGGGTCGCCGCCCGGCCTGCCGATGCGCTCGTTGAACGCTTCGTGGATCTCCGGTGTGGCGCACTCGACCACTTCCAGGTTGGCGAACACACCACCTGGGCGCAGCGCGCCGACGATCTCGCGCAGGAGTGATCGCTTTCGCTCGTGCTCGAGGTGATGGATGGCGAAGCCCGACACGACGAGGTCGACCCCGCCGAGCGCCGCCAACGGCAACGGCCCCGCGCGCCGATTCCCCCGCTCCTGTCAGCAGGTGACCACCAGCCTTGGTGGTCAGCCGCTGACACGAGCGTTCAGAACGGGGGCAGAACGGGCGTTCAGAACGGGCGCGGAACAGGCGCGGAACAGGCGCGGGACGAGGCGCTCGACTGGGGGTCAGCGGACCAGTTCGGCGACGAACTCGCCGAACACGTCGGCGTAGCGCATGGCGTCGGCGTCGCTGTGCATCATCGAGATCAGCCACTGCTCGTCGAGGCCCGGCGGCAGCAGCACGCCACGGTTGATGCCGTGCATCCACTGCGCGAACGCGAGGTCGAAGTCGGTGGCCTTGTAGTCGCGGTAGTTGCGGATGGGCTCGGGCGCCCACGTGACGCAGCCCTTGGCACCGAACTGCACCGTGTGCGCCGGCAACCCGGCGTCGTCGATGGTGGACTGGCATGCCGCCACCAAGCGCGAGTTGAGGTCGATGACACCCTGCATGGCGTCGGGCGTGCAGATCTCGGTGAGCACGGCCTTGGCCGCGGCCATGCAGAGCGGGTTGCCGTTGTACGTGCCCAGGTGCAGCACCCGCCCGGCGGTGATCTGGTCCATGCACTCCTGCGTGCCGCCGAACGCACCGAGCGGCAGGCCGCCGCCGATGCTCTTGGCGAGGCACACGAGGTCGGGCTGCACGCCGAGCACGCTGGTGGCGCCGCCGTAGCCGGCCGTGATGCCGGTCTTCACCTCGTCGAAGATCAGCATCGTGCCGTACTTGCGGGTGATCTCGCGCACCGCCTGGAGATATCCCGGCTGGGGCAGGCAGATGCCGATGTTCTCCATCACCGGCTCGACGATGAACGCAGCCACTTCGTTCGCGGCCAGCACGCGCTCGAGCGCGGCGGCATCGTTGTAGGGGATGACGAGGGTGTCGGCCATGACCGCGGCGGTGACGCCGGCGGTGGCTGCGACGGGTGTGGGGTCGTCGGCCGGGCCGGCGAGGTGCAGCGGCGGCTTCATCGAGATCATCACCTCGTCGTGATGACCGTGATAGCCACCTTCGACCTTGACGATCTTGTCGCGACCGGTCAATCCACGGGCGACGCGAATGGCATCCATGGTCGCCTCGGTGCCGCTGTTGGTGAAGCGCCACATCGGCAACTTGTACCGGGCGGCGAGCATTTCGGCGACGTCGGCGTTCAGCTCGCAGGGCGTCACGAACAGCGTGCCATCGTCGAGCTGGCTCTCGATCGCGCCGCGCACGATCGGGTTGCAGTGGCCGGCGAACAGGGCACCGAAGCCGAGATCGAAGTCGACGTACCGGTTTCCGTCGACATCTTCCATCCACGCGGCTTGCGCCCTACGGACCACGATCGGATGCGGGTCGTATGACTGGAAACTTGATGGCACCCCCATCGGCATGACCTTGCGGGCCCGCTCCGTGGCCTTCATCGAGCCGGCAGTGCGCTCGATGTACACCCCCAATTCGCGCTTCGTGATTTCTCTGGCTCTGCTAGCAAGATTGCGGGTGTCGATGGATTCCATTGTGCTCATTCGATTCTCCAAGCGGATTTCGTTCCCGCAAGCCTAGCTCGCCACGAAATCCATCGTGAACGGCCNNCATCGTGGCCTCGGTGCCCGAGTTGGTGAACCGCCACATGGGGAGGTTGTAGCGACCGCCGAGGAGCTCGGCGACCTCGGCGTTCATCTCACACGGCGTGACGTACAGGGTGCCGAGGTCGAGCTGACGCTCGACGGCGTCGCGCACGGCCTGGTGGCAGTGGCCGGTGAAGAGGGCGCCGTAGCCCATGTCGTAGTCGACGTAGCGGTTGCCGTCGACGTCTTCCATCCACGATCCCTGCGCACGGCGCACGACGATGGGATGAGGGTCGTAGGCCTGGAAGCTCGACGGCACACCGAGCGGCAACACCTTGCGCGCCCGCTCGGTAGCCCGCTGCGACCCTGCGGTTCGCTCGATGTACACCCGCAGTTCTCGCTGGGTGATGGCTTTCGCCCGTTCGGCAAGTTCACGCGTGGAAGTGCTTTCCATTGCGCTCATGACTCGTCTCCCTAGGAATTCGTTCTGGCGAGTCTAGCTCACCACGGAATCCGTCGTGAACGACTCGTTGCACGACGATGCGCGTCGAGCTATGTCGACAGGTGCAGCGGTGACAAACCGTGGTGGAATTCGGCAGACGACATGGCACACTACGTGTCCCCATGGTGGCCGTAGCTCAGCTGGCAGAGCATCAGTTTGTGGTACTGAGGGTCGCGGGTTCGAGCCCCGTCGGTCACCCCAAGGCAGCAGTTGGGCGGCACGTCGCGTGTCCCCTACACTGCTCGCCACTGCGCCTCTAGCTCAACGGCAGAGCAACGGACTCTTAATCCGCAGGTTCAGGGTTCGAAACCCTGGGGGCGCACAGTGAAGGAGCAGGCCAGAGACACTCTCTGACCTGCTCCTTGCTTTTCGGACGACGGTCGTACCCGGCCCGGAGTCGATGCGAACGGGGTGCGACGAATACGGTCGCGCCATGCCCATCGCCCTCACCGACGACCACGTCGAACTCCAGAAGACCGCCGCCGACTTCCTCGCCAAGCGGCAGGCACGAGCCAGCGCCCGCGCGCTGCTGGACGCCCCCGCCGAGGGTCTGCCGTCGTGGTGGGCCGAGCTCGTCGGCCTGGGCTGGCTGGGCCTGCACGTGCCCGAGGCGCAGGGTGGTTCGGGATACGGCCTCGAGGAACTGGTCGTGGTGGTCGAACAGCTCGGTCGCGCCGTGGCGCCGGGGCCGTTCGTGCCCACCGTCATCGCCAGCGCGGTGCTGGCCGCTGTGGGCGGCGACGTCGCGGCTGCACACCTGCCGGGCCTGGCCGACGGCTCCACCCTTGGTGCAGTCGCGCTCGGCGGCTCGGTCAGCATCTCGGACGGCACGGCCTCGGGCGACGGCGGCAACGTGCTCGGTGGAGGGCTCGCGCAGCTGTTGCTCGTGGCGACGGGCGACGACGTGGCGGTGGTGCAGGTCGGCCCCGGCGTCACGCTCTCGGTGCCCGCCAACATGGATCCCACCCGTCGCACCGCCCGGCTCACCCTCGACGGCGCACCCGCCACGGTGCTGCCCGGCGCCCGGCGCGTGCTCACCGACCTCGCCCGCGTGCTGCTCGCGGCCGAGGCCGCAGGCATGGCGCAGGAGTGCACCGACATGGCTGCGGCATACGCGAAGGACCGCATCCAGTTCGGCCGGCCCATCGCCATGTTCCAGGCCGTGAAGCACCACTGCGCCAACATGGCCGTCGCCAGCGAACTGGCCACGAGCGCGGTGTGGGACGCAGCACGCGCAGCCGACGCAGGGGGCGAGCAGCTCACCTACGCGGCTGCCGTCGCCGCCACGTTGGCGGCCCCTGCGGCCGACCTGTGCGCCAACCTCAACACGCAGGTGCACGGCGGCATCGCCATCACGTGGGAGCACGACGCCCACCTCTTCATGCGCCGCGCCACCGTGCTGCGCGCGTTCATCGACCCCGACGCGGCCGCCGCCGAGCTGGCCGACCTCGCTCGCCGCGGCGTGGCCCGCGCCAAGACGGTGCAGCTGCCGCCCGAGGCCGAGCAGTACCGGCCGGAAGTGCGATCACTCGCCGAGTCGCTCAAGGGCATGCCGAGCGATCAGCAGCGCACCCGGCTCATCGAGACCGGCTACGTGATGCCCCACTGGCCCACGCCGTACGGCATCGGCGCCGGCGCGGTGCAACAGCTCGTCATCGAGCAGGAGTTCGCGGCCGCCGGCATCAAGCGGCCCGCGTACGGCATCACCGGCTGGGTGATCCTTACGCTCATCCAGTACGCCACCGAGGACCAGGTGTCGCGCTGGGTCAACCCGGCGCTCAACCAGGACATCATCTGGTGCCAGCTGTTCAGCGAGCCCGAGGCCGGGTCCGACGCGGCCGGCGTGAAGACGAAGGCCACGCGCGTCGACGGGGGCTGGCTGGTGAACGGACAGAAGGTGTGGACCAGCGGCGCTCACGTCGCGGGCATGGGCTTCGCCACCGTGCGCACCAACCCCGACGTGCCCAAGCACCAGGGCATCACGACGATGGTGATCGACATGCACGCGCAGGGTGTGGAGGTGCGCCCGCTGAAGATGACCAGCGGCAACTCCGAGTTCAACGAGGTGTTCTTCACCGACGTGTTCGTGCCCGACGACGACGTGGTGGGCCCGGTCGACGGNNCAGCACCAGGCGATGGGCTTGCTCAACCTGCGCAGCGCGAGCCGTGCCGTTGCGGGCGGAGGCCCCGGCCCCGAGGGTGCGATGACCAAGCTCATCCTCTCCGAGCTCGGCCACGAAGCGCAGGCGGTGCTCACCGAGGTGAACGGCGCAGACGCGGCGTTCCTCGAAGGCCCCGGGATGATGGGCAACTACATGGTGCTCATGCACCGCGGCATGTCNNCGCAACCAGATCGGCGAGCGCATCCTGGGACTCCCCCGCGACCCCCTCATCGTGTGAGCCCGGTCGCAGCGAAGCTCGAGGTCGGGGTCAGGGGACGAGCACCGTCTTGCCGGTGACCTTGCGGTCGATCTGGTGCTGCAACGCGGTGGCCACGTCGTCGAGGCGGTAGGCGGTGGGTTCCACGGGGTGCAGCTCACCGGCGGCAATTGCCAGCAGCACGTCGGCGAGCAACTGCTCGTTCTCGGCCGGGTGGCCACCCACCCAGCCGCCCCAGTCGACCCCGGTGACCCGGCGGTTGCGCAGCAGGATCTGGTTGGCCGGCAGCTTGGGGATCTCGCCACCGGCGAAGCCGATGACGAGCAACTGGCCATCGTCGCGCAGCGCCCGCAGACCTGCCTCGGCCAGTGCGCCACCGACCGGGTCGTACACGAGGTGCACGCCCCCGCCGCTGAGCTCTTTCGCCCGGGTCTTCACGTCGTCGGCGATGGTGTCGATGACCTCCTCCGCCCCGTGCGCCACCGCGGCGGCGCGCTTGTCGGCACTCGAGGCGCCGGCGATGACATGCAGGCCCATCGCCCGCCCCACGTCGACTGCGGCGAGCCCCACACCGCCGCCCGCACCGAGGACGAGCAACCACTCGCCCGCCTGTGCGCGCGCCCGGTGATGCAGCGCGAACCATGCCGTCCCGTAGCTCTGCACGAAGGTGGCAGCCTGCGCGTCGGTGAGCGTGTCGGGGGTGTGCCACGCGCGCCGCGCCGGCACCACCACCTCGGTGGCGAACCCGCCGAGGCCGGTGCTGGCGAACACCCGGTCGCCCACCGCGTGGGTGGTGACGCCCTCGCCCACCTCGGCCACCGTGCCCGCCACCTCGCCGCCCGGCACGAACGGCAGCGGTGGCTTGATCTGGTAGAGCCCTTGCACGAACAGCGCGTCGACGAAGTTGACACCTGCCGCGGTGACCGCGATGCGCACCTGGCCCGGGCCCACCGGCGTCGATGGCCGGTCCTCGATGGTGAGATCGGTGACTGGCCCGAAGCTGTTGCACGAAACGACCCGCATGGTCGCCGACCGTAGTGCGAAGCTGTGCAGTCATGCGGCTCGAACCGTTCACCCTCACCGGCACGCACGTGCGCCTCGAACCACTGTCACCCGACCACGCTCCCGCGTTGTTGGCGGCGGCCGATCGCGACCGCAGCACGTACGGCTACACACCCGTGCCGGCCGACCTCGCCGGCATGCAGCGCTACATCGATGGTCTGCTGGCCGACGCCGCTCGCGACACGGCCGTGCCGTTCGCGCAGGTGCGCGTGAGCGACGGCCAGGTGGTGGGCTGCACGCGCTTCCTCAACGTGCTCTGGTGGCCAGACCGGCCGACGCCTCCCGAGGTGGAGGTGGGGGGCACCTGGCTCGCTGTCGACGCACAGCGCTCCCCCATCAACACCGAGGCCAAGCTGCTGCTGCTGACCCAGGCGTTCGAGCGCTGGCAGGTGTTCCGCGTCGCCGTCATGACCGACTCGCGCAACGAGCGCAGCCGCGC
>PMCN01000308.1 GCA_003154135.1 Acidimicrobiaceae bacterium | reverse complement strand
TTCAACCCGTCGGCCACCAGCCGCGGCCTCAGCGAGTACCTGTGGCGCCTCGAGCAGCCGGCCTCGGCCGTCGCCAACATCTACTACGTCGGGGCCATCAACCGGGTGGGCATCGAGCCGCTCGGCGACGACGACTTCTACGGCCAGAGCTACTTCGTCGACCCCGAGGGCAAGTTCGTCGGCGACGTCGGCGACGCCCACAAGCCCGAGCTCATCGTGCGCGACCTCGACCTCGACCTCATCCGTACCGTGCGCGACCGCTGGGCGTTCTACCGTGACCGTCGACCCGACGCCTACGACGAGCTCGTGGCCCGCTGAGCACCTGGGGGAACTGACATGACCACCATCCTCATCAAGAACGGCAAAGTGGTGTCGAGCACCGGCACCATCGCGCAGGACGTCCTCATCACCGACGGCACCATCACCGCCGTCGCATCGCCGGGCTACTTCACCGAGGAGGGCATGTCGTCGATCATCGACGCCGCGGGGAAGTACGTCATCCCCGGTGGCATCGACGTGCACACGCACATGGAGCTGCCCTTCGGCGGCACGTTCGCCAGCGACACGTTCGAGACCGGCAGCAACGCGGCGGCATGGGGCGGCACCACCACCATCATCGACATGGCGGTGCAGCGCTACGGCGAGAACGTGCACGAGGGACTCGCCGAATGGCATCGCAAGGCCGACGGCAACTGCAGCATCGACTACGGCTTCCACCAGATCATCGGTGGAGTCGACGATCAGTCGCTGAAGGACATGAAGTACCTCGTCGACCACGAGGGCATCAGCAGCTTCAAGCTGTTCATGGCCTACCCGGGCGTGTTCTACAGCGACGACGGCCAGATCCTGCGCGCCATGCAGACGGCAGGCGAGTGCGGCGCCATGATCATGATGCACGCCGAGAACGGGCCGGCCATCGACGTGCTCGTGCAGCAGGCCATCGCACGCGGCGACACCGACCCCAAGTTCCACAGCTACACACGGCCCTCGCCGCTCGAGGCCGAGGCCACGCACCGCGCCATCGTGCTCAGCCACGTGGCCGGCAACGTGCCGCTCTACGTCGTGCACATGAGCGCGGGCGACGCGCTCAACGAGGTTGCGGCCGCACGTCATCACGGCCGCAACGTGTTCGCCGAGACCTGCCCGCAGTACCTCTACCTCACGCTCGAGGAGACCCTGGGCAAGCCGGGCTTCGAGGGCGCCAAGTGGGTCTGCAGCACGCCGGTGCGATCAAAGGACCACGACCCCGACTACATCGGGCAGATGGGCCACGGCCACCAGGGCGACCTGTGGAAGGGCCTGCGCATGAACGAGCTCGCCATCGTCAGCACCGACCACTGCCCCTTCTGCATGAAGGACCAGAAGGAGCTCGGCATCGGCAACTTCTCCAAGATCCCCAACGGCATCGGCAGCGTCGAGCACCGCATGGAGCTGCTCTACCAGGGAGTCGTCACCGGCGAGATCAGCCTCGAGCGTTGGGTCGAGACCTGCTGCACCACACCCGCCCGCATGTTCGGCATGTACCCGCAGAAGGGCGTCATCGCCCCGGGCGCCGACGCCGACGTCGTGGTGTGGGATCCCACCAAGCAGACCAAGATCGGCATCAACGCCAAGCACCACATGAACATGGACCACTCGGCATGGGAGGGGTGGGTGATCGACGGCAAGGTCGACACCGTGCTGTCCCGTGGCACGGTGGTCATCGAGAACGACTCGTTCGTCGGCCGGAAGGGCCACGGGCAGTACGTGCGTCGCGGTTTGAGCCAGTACCTCGTCTGACGCTCGTTCGTGGCTCGGCCCTCACCCGCATCGCAAAGGAAGCTCATGAACACCATCAGTCATTGGATCGACGGCAAGGTCGTGCTCGGCACGTCGGGGCGCGCGGGCATCGTGTGGGATCCCGCGACCGGTGCGCAGCAGGCGTCGGTCGACTTCGCGACGGCAGAGGAGGTCGACCACGCGGTCGCCGTGGCCAAGGCGGCGTTCCCCGCGTGGCGCAGCACCAACCTGTCGCGGCGCGCGGAGGTGATGTTCCACATGCGCGAGCTGGTCGACGCCAACCGCAAGGAGATCGCCTCGCTGCTCAGCAAGGAGCACGGCAAGGTGCTCGGCGATGCGCTGGGTGAGGTGGCCCGCGGTCTCGAGAACATCGAGTTCGCGTGCGGCATCCCCAACCTGCTCAAGGGTGGGTACAGCGAGCAGGCGTCCACCGGTGTCGATGTGTACAGCATCAAGCAGCCGCTCGGTGTGGTGGCCGGCATCACGCCGTTCAANNTTCAACTTCCCGGCGATGGTGCCCATGTGGATGTTCGCCAACGCACTCGCGTGCGGTAACACGTTCGTGCTCAAGCCGAGCGAGAAGGACCCGTCTGCCAGCATGTTCATCGCCGAGCTGCTCAAGCAGGCAGGCCTTCCCGACGGCACGTTCAACGTGGTGAACGGTGACAAGGTGGCTGTCGACCGCCTGCTCGAGCACCCCGATGTGCAGGCCATCAGCTTCGTCGGGTCGACCCCGATCGCCCGCTACATCTACGAGACCGGCACCCGCAACGGCAAGCGTGTGCAGGCCCTCGGTGGAGCCAAGAACCACATGCTGGTGCTGCCCGACGCCGACCTCGACATGGCGGCCGATGCAGCGGTCAGCGCCGCGTACGGCTCCGCCGGAGAGCGCTGCATGGCCATCTCGGTGGTGCTGGCCAGCGAGGCCATCGCCGACGCCCTGGTGGCGAAGATCAAGGATCGCATCCCCGGCATCAAGGTCGGCCCCGCCAGCGAGGACGGCAACGAGATGGGCCCGCTCATCACCGGCGAGCACCGCGACAAGGTGAAGGGCTACGTGCAGGGCGCAGCAGCCGAGGGCGCGAGCCTCGTCGTCGACGGCACCGCCGACGTGCCCGACGCGGGCTTCTTCCTGCGGCCGAGCCTCATCGACCACGCCGAGCCGGGCATGAAGTGCTACGACGACGAGATCTTCGGGCCGGTGCTCACCGTCACCCGTGTGCACGGCTACGACGACGGGTTGGCACTCATCAACGCCAACCAGTTCGGCAACGGCACGGCCCTGTTCACCCGCGACGGCGGCGCCGCCCGGCAGTTCGAGTTCGACGTGCAGGTGGGCATGGTGGGCATCAACGTGCCGGTCCCCGTGCCGGTGAGCTACTACAGCTTCGGTGGCTGGAAGGCCAGCCTGTTCGGCGACACGCACATGTACGGTCCCGACGGCATCAACTTCTACACGCGCAGCAAGGTGGTCACGAAGCGGTGGCCCGACCCGCGCACGAGCACCATCGACCTGGGGTTCCCCCAGAACCGGTGAACCATCGGGCAGCGACGTAACAGTGCGTTCACAGCGGGGGTGGCCGTGGGTGCCGACGAACAGGGGAGAATGAGCCAGTGGAGCTAGGAGTCGTACTGCAGACCACGCCGCCCTCGCGGCGCGTGATCGAGCTCGCGAAGGCGGCCGAGGCNNCGTCATCTACAGCCAGATCCTGGCCGAGACCCGCAACGTGGTGGTCGGCCCGATGGTCACCAACCCGGCCACCCGCGACTGGACCGTCACCGCCAGCCTGTACGCCACGCTGAACGAGATGTACGGCAACCGCACGGTGTG
>PMCN01000042.1:17803-24964 GCA_003154135.1 Acidimicrobiaceae bacterium | reverse complement strand
TACGGGCTCGGTGGCGTCATCGCCCCGTTCATCGGCATCAAGCTCATCGACATCCTCGTTACTGCCCTGGGAGTGAAGTGACATGCGTGTGTTCCTGCGACAAATGCGGCCGGCCCTGCTCGCCGTCGTGGTCTTCACGGTGCTGCTCGGCATCGTGTACCCGCTGGTGGTCACCGGCATCAGCCAGGTGGCGTTCAACAACGCGGCCAACGGCTCGTTGATCACCCATGACGGCAAGGTGGTGGGCAGCACGCTCATCGGCCAGACGTTCACGGCGCCGAAGTACTTCCACTCGCGGCCCTCGGCCGCCGGTGCCGGTTACGACGGTTCGGCGAGCTCGGGTTCCAACCTCGGCCCGCTCAATCCCGACTTCCTTGCTTCGGTCGCCGACCGGGTGAAGGCCTACCGCACCGAGAACGAACTGGGCAACGACGTTGCCGTACCGGTCGACGCGGTCACTGCCTCGGCATCCGGCCTCGATCCGCACATCTCGGTCGAGAACGCCCGTCTGCAGGCTCCGCGTGTCGCCCGCGAGCGTGGTCTCGACGTGGCGGTGGTCCTCGGCCTCATGTCGAAGCACACCGACGGTCGGGCGCTGGGAGTCCTCGGTGAGCCGGGCGTGAACGTCGTCACGCTCAACCTGGCCCTCGACGATCTGGGCTGACCGCATGGCGCGTGGCTTCTTGCGCATCTACCTCGGAGCGTCGCCGGGAGTTGGCAAGACGTACGCCATGCTGAACGAGGGCTTCCGTCGGGCCGAGCGTGGCACCGATGTGGTCGTCGGCATCGTGGAGACCCACAACCGGGTCTCCACGATCGCGCAACTGCGCACGCTCGAGGTGGTGGCGAGAGCGCAGGTCGAGTACCGCGGCACGGTGCTCGAGGAGATGGACCTGGATGCCATCCTCGAGCGGCGACCGGAAGTGGTGCTCGTCGACGAGTTCGCACACACCAACGCGCCCGGCGGGCGGCACGAGAAGCGTTGGCAGGACGTGGAAGCGATTCTCGACGCCGGTATCGACGTCATCTCCACGCTGAACATCCAGCACCTCGAATCGCTGAACGATGTGGTCAGTCGCATCACGGGAACGGTGCAGCGCGAGACGGTGCCTGACGCCGTCGTGCGCCGCGCCGACCAGCTGGAGCTGGTCGACATGTCGCCGGAAGCGATCAGACGACGGATGGCGCACGGGAACATCTACCCCGCCGATCGCATCGATGCTGCACTCTCCAACTACTTCCGTGTCGGCAACCTCGGTGCGCTGCGCGAGCTGGCGCTGCTCTGGGTGGCGAACCGCGTCGAAGAATCATTGTCCTCCTACCTCGCCGACCATGGCATCATCGATGCCTGGGAGACCCGCGAGCGGGTGCTGGTAGGCATCACCGGGGCGCCCAGCGGTGACGTCATCATCCGCCGAGCAGCGCGCATCGCGGGCCGCATCGGCGGCGAGCTCATCGGCGTGCACGTGGTGAGCGATGACGGACTACGGGTCGAGCGAGGCGAGTTGCTCACGCAACAGCGGCAACTCGTGTCAGAGCTGGGTGGTCGAGTGCTCGAGGTGGTCGGCGCCAACCGCGCAGAGGCACTGGTCGAGTGCGCACGCGCCGAAAAGGCCACCCAGATGGTGTTCGGTGCGAGCCGGCGCAGCCGATGGTTCGAGATGTGGCATGGCTCGTTCGTGGCCAAGGTGGCTCGCCTCGCGCAGGACATCGACGTGCACATCATCGGCCGCGAGATCGAGGAGGTCGCGGAGGCCCGTCGCCCGCGACAGAGCACCCGGACGACGCTCGACCATCGCCGGTTGGCGGCTGCCTGGGCGCTCACCGTGGTGGGGCTGCCGGTGCTCACCTTGGTGACGGCGCCGGGCCGCGGCACCATCCATCTCGAGACCGTGCTGCTGCTGTTCCTGGCACTCGTGCTGGCAATCTCGCTCCTCGGTGGTCGCCTGGTGGCCGCCGTGGCGGCCGTCGGTGCATCGCTGCTCGCCAACTGGTACTTCGTCGAACCCATTCACACGTTCACGATCGCGGAGCCCGCCAACATCGTCGCGATCGGGGTGTTCCTCGCGGTGGCGATCAGCGTCGGCACGTTGGTCGATGTCGCGGCTCGTCGCGCGTCCGAGTCGAGGCGGGCGCAGATCGAGGCCGAGGCTCTGGCCCGTGCGGCCGCGACGCTCGCGGCAGACCCCGATCCGCTCCCCGGCCTGCTCGAACAGATCCGGCTCACCTTCGGCTTCCAGTCAGTGGGCATCGAGGAACGGGTCGACGCCGGCTGGCATCGCATGGGCGAGGCGTGCGCGCCGGCAGCCCCGGAGACCGACCTGCGGCACGAGGATCCTCCCGGGGAGGTCACGACGCTGTCGGTGGGCGGCGACACGCTCACTCATCGCATCGTCATCTCCGGACGCCGGCCGAGCGCGAACGACCAGCGAGTCCTCCGCGCACTGCTCGATCAACTGGCGGTCGCCGTCGCGGCTCGTCGCCTCGTCACCGAGGCTGCCGACGTCGAGATGCTCACCAACATGGACGTCGTGCGCACGGCGTTGCTGCGAGCCGTGTCGCACGACCTGCGGACGCCGCTGTCGTCGATCAAGGCCATGGTGAGTGGCCTGCTGGACTCGAGCGTTCATTGGTCGGCGGACCAGATCGCCGACGCGCTGCGAGTGGTCGACGAGGAGGCCGACCGCTTGAACAGGCTGGTCGGCAACCTGCTCGACGCGAGCCGCCTGCAGACCGGGGCCCTCGCCATCTCGCTCGCCGATGTCGACACCTCGGACGTGGTCGCACAGGCCCTCCACAACGTGGGTCCGGAAGCGAACACGGTGATGGTCGACGTAGGCCCCGACGTCCCCGCTGTGGTCGCTGACGGCGCGCTCCTGGAACGCAGCCTGGCCAACATCATCAGCAATGCGCTCCACCACGGCGGCGATCTTCCTCCTCGTGTGTCGGCCGCCAGAGTCGGACAGTTCGTGCACCTCTGCGTCATCGACCGCGGACCGGGCATTCCCGCGCAGGCCCGGCGGCAGGTCACCGAGCCATTCCAACGCCTCGGCGACCGGCCGGGCGCACATGAGGGAGCAGGGCTCGGTCTGTCGATCGCACAGGGCTTCGTGCAGGCCATGGGGGCGCAGCTCATGCTCGACGACACGCCGGGGGGCGGGCTCACCGTCACGATCGTCCTCCCCGTCGCCGGCACCACGGCCGAGCCGAACCAGCCCAACCAGCAGGAGCGGTCGTGACCAGGGTCCTCGTCGTCGACGACGAACGACAGATCAGACGTGCTCTCGTGCTCAACCTCTCGGCACGAGGGTATGACGTGTACGAAGCGGAATCGGGGGAGAAGGCGCTCACCACGGCTGCGTCGGAACGCCCCGACGCGATGCTCCTCGATCTCGGCCTTCCCGGCCTCGACGGCCTCCAGGTGATCGAGGCCCTCCGTGGGTGGACCAAGATGCCGATCATCGTGCTCACCGTCCGTGAGGACGAACAGTCCAAGGTGCACGCGCTCGACCTCGGCGCCGACGACTACGTCACGAAGCCGTTCGGGATGGCCGAGCTGATGGCGCGTCTCAGAGCCGCCCTCCGCCGCGTGCCCGACGCCTGCAACGAGATCTCGACGGTGACGACCAGTTCGTTCCAACTCGACCTTGCCAGCCGTCAGGCCGCGCTCGCCGACGGCTCAGAGGTGCACCTGACACCCACCGAATGGAGGATCGTCATCCACCTGGCGTGCAATCCCGGTCGGCTGGTCACCCGCGCGCAGCTCGTCGAGGCGGTGTGGGGGCCGAGCCACGACGCGTACCCCAACCTGCTGCGCGTGCACATCGCGCACATTCGGGGCAAGCTCGAGCGCGACCCGGCACGGCCGCGCCACTTCATCACCGAATCGGGGATGGGTCACCGCTTCGAGTCGTGAGGGCGTCGCCGCTGTCAGCCGCGTGCTACGCGCGCTGCCGGGTACGGCGCACCGCGATCGCGAACTGGTCGGCGAGGGCGACGGCGGCGCGCCGCTCCTCGCGGGTGGTGCCGGCAGATGGATCGGGGTCGAGCACGATGCGGCCCACATGCACCCCGTCGGCCTCGAGCGGTAGCACCACGCCACCATCGGGCAGGGAGAACCCGCGGCCGGTGTAGCGCTTTTCGTGCACGTCGACCCGGCCGTCACGCTCCACGATCGGCAGGTCGTCGAGCACGGGTCCGGGCTGGAACCGCGCTCCCCGCAGCGACAGCAGGGTCATGAGCGCCTGACGCACGGGCGGCCACACCTCGTCGGCCTCCGCACCTCGGTTCACCATGGCACCGACCTCCTCGAGAGCGTGTACGGATCGCAGGTGTGAACGCCGAGTGGCGCTCTGACGGGACCGTGCCACACCAAGTTCGCCGACCGAGATGCCGACCGCCAGCACCAAGGCCACGGACAGGATGTCCTTGCCCGAGTTGATGCGCACGGTGAGGTACGGCTTGGTGAAGAAGAAGTTGTAGGAGATGGAGGCAACGACCGCGCTGATCGCGCCGGCGCTGCGGCCTCCCGCCGCGGCCGCCGCGACCACGAGCAGCACCATGATCAGTGCGAGGTTGGTGGAGCCGAGCTGGTCGCGCACGGTGGTGAGCGCAGCACCGACCCCGATGATGACGGCGGCAAAGGCGGCGCCGACAGCAAGTGACTCGCCCGGGTTCTCGTTCATGCCTCTATTGATACGCCTGTCGCAGCGTCGCCACTAGGGCCTGAACGCCTTCTTGACGCGGGTTGCGGACCTGTTGATGCCGTGTGCGCGCCACCTCTGCGAGCGCACCCGAGCAGGTGTTACGTTCGCCACATGCCGTCCCTCGACCTCGACGCCGCCGGCCTGGTGGCCGACAGCCTGTTCGCGCCCGACGCCGCCCACGGCCGGAGCCTCGCCCTCGTGGTGATGCAGTCGGGCGACGTGCAAGTGGAGCGCTACGGCACGCAGCCCGACACGGTGTTCGGGCCCGGCGGACCGGTGGCCGCCGACACCACCCTCATCTCGTGGAGCATGGCCAAGAGCATCACCCACGCGGCCGTGGGCATCCTGGTGGGCGAAGGCCGCCTGAGCCTCGACGCACCGGCCCCGGTGGCCGCGTGGCGCGGCACCGACAAGGAGACCATCACGCTGCAGCACCTGCTCAACATGCGGTCGGGGCTGCACTTCGTGGAGGACTACGTCGACGACGCGGTGAGCAACTGCATCGAGATGTTGTACGGCGACGGTCAGCACGACATGGCGGCCTACGCGGCCTCGCAACCACTCGACCACCGGCCGGGCGAGGTGTGGAACTACTCGAGTGGCACCACCAACATCGTCGCCCGCATCGTGGGTGAGACGGTCGCTGCCGACGGCGTGAGCCGCCGCGACACCACCGAGGCGTTCCTGCGAGACCGACTGTTCGCGCCGGCGGGCATGCACTCGGCCATCCCGAAGTTCGACACGGCCGGAACCTTCGTCGGGTCGTCGTACGTGTACGCCACCGCGCTCGACTTCGCCCGCTTCGGCGAGATGTACCGCAACGACGGCGCAGCCGCCGATGGCACGCGTGTGGTGCCGGCGGGTTGGCGCGACCACGCGCGCACGTTCACGGCGCACGACGACGACGGTGGCTTCGACTACGGCGCCCACTGGTGGATGTGGCCCGATCTCCCGGGCAGCTTCGGTTGCCACGGCTACGAGGGCCAGTTCACGCTGGTGGTGCCCGATCGTGAGCTCGTCGTGGTGCACCTGGGCAAGACGCCCGCCGACCTCTCGCCCGTCCTGGTGGCGCACCTGCGCTCGTTGGTGTCTGCGGCGACTGCCTGAGATCGGCTAGCAATACAGGGTGGCGACCGAGTCCGTGGGACCCCTCACCGGCGAGCTGCCCCGTGTGTCGCTCGACGACACGGGCGGCCCGCCGCGACCCCGCAGGATCAAGCCGTTCCGCTTCACGCTGAAGCTGATGGCGCTGGCCCTCGTCGTCTGGTTCTTCGTGCTGCCGCTCATCCCCGGCGTGCGCAACGCGGCGACGCAGCTCGCGAAGGTGAACCCCTGGCTGCTCGGGCTCGGCCTCGCGCTCGAGTTGGCAGCGCTGTTCTCGTACAGCATGCTCACGATGGCGGCGCTCGGTGACGGCCGCAACGGCATGTCCATCCTGCGCCTCTACCGCATCCAGATGAGCACGAAGGCGTTGAGCAGCATCGTGCCCGGCGGCAGTGCGGCGGGTTCGGCGCTCGGCTACCGGCTGATGACCCTGTCGGGTGTCGAGGGCCCCGACGCGGGGTTCGCCCTCGCCACCGCCGGCCTGGGCTCGGCGGTGATGCTCAACGTCATCCTCTGGGTGGGCCTCATCGTCTCCATCCCCATCCGCGGCGTCAACAAGCTCTACGGCACGGCCGCCATCATGGGCGTCATCATCATGGGCGTGGTCGCCGCGCTCATCTTCGGTCTCATGGAGGGCCAGGGCCGGGCAGAGAAGGCGCTGCGCTGGATCGCCCACAAGTTCGGGCTCGACGAAGACCGTGCAGGCGCCGCGGTGCGACAGATCGGCGGCCGTCTCGAAGACCTCGCCTCCGACCGGGCGCTGCTGCTGAAGGTGGCGGGTTGGGCTACGGCCAACTGGCTGCTCGACGCAGCCGCGCTGTGGGTGTTCCTGCGCGCATTCGGCCAGTCGGTCGACGCCGACGCCCTCATCATCGCGTTCGGTCTCGCCAACGTGTTCGCCGTCATCCCCATCACACCCGGCGGCCTCGGCATCGTGGAAGGCATCTACATCCCCACGTTGGTGGGCTTCGGGCTCACCCGCGCCAACGCCACCCTGGGCGTGCTCAGCTACCGACTCGCCCAGTTCTGGTTCCCCATCGTGCTCGGCGGCGTGCTCTACCTCACGCTGCGCGTCGGCCCGTGGAGCATCAAGCGACGCGAGAAGCTGCGCAGCCTGCGCGAGCTTGCTCGCGACACCGAGAGCAACCCCGAGAACGTGCTCGACTTCGCCGCGCGGTTCGGCCGCCGGCGCGCTGTGACCAACGAGCCGGGCAGCGACAACCCGGTCGAAGGTGATGGCGACGACGATCGCTGACTAGCGTCGCGGCCATGACCACGTATGAACGCCCCTTCGGCCGCTGCCTCGAGGACTTCACCGTCGGCGACGTGTACAAGCACTGGCCCGGCAAGA
>PMCN01000042.1:0-17753 GCA_003154135.1 Acidimicrobiaceae bacterium | reverse complement strand
TGCAGCACAAGTTCCCCACGTTCCACGGCGACACCATCCACGCCGAGACCCGCGTGCTCGACGTGCAGGAGAGCAAGAGCAAGAACGACCGCGGCATCGTCACCGTCGAGTCGAAGGGCTTCAACCAGGACGGCAAGGAAGTGTGCTACTTCCGCCGCCGGGTGATGGTGTGGAAGCGCGAGTTCGCTCCCGCGCGGGCGCGGCCCTACGACGGGCAGTCCGTCTGGGAGTGACGCCCACCGCCGGGCAGGAGGTGCTCGCCTGGGGCATGCCGCGGTTGCGCGACCTGCCGTGGCGGCACACTCGCGACCCGTGGGCCGTGCTGGTGAGCGAGGTGATGCTGCAGCAGACGCAGGTGGCCCGTGTGGTGCCGAAGTGGCTCGCCTTCCTCGACGCGTTTCCCACGACGGCCGAATGCGCCGGTGCGTCGCTCGGCGACGTGCTGCGCCTCTGGCAAGGGCTGGGCTACCCGCGCCGGGCGCGCCACCTCCATGAGGCGGCCGTCGCCGTGGAGGGTCTCGGCTCGTTTCCGTCCACCCTTGTCGGGCTGCAGGCACTGCCGGGAGTCGGTGCCTACACGGCTCGCGCCCTGTTGGCATTCGCTTTCGAGGCCGACGCAGCCGTCGTCGACACCAACATCGCGCGCGTGTACGCCCGCGTGTCCGGCACCCGTCTCACCGCCCGCCAGGTGCAGGCACTCGCCGACGACGCCCTGCCGGCCGGCCACGCGTGGGAGTGGAACCAGTGCCTGATGGATCTCGGCGCGGTGCTCTGCCGACCCGAACGGCCCGGGTGTCACCACTGCCCGTTGGCCCACTCGTGCGCGTGGCGGGGCCGTGGCGACGACCCCTCCGTCGGCTCGGCCGGTGTGAGCCGCGCGCAGGCGAGGTTCGAGGGCAGCGATCGGCAGGCGCGCGGCAGGCTGATGAAGGCGTTGGTCACGGCGCCGGTCGCTGTCGATCGTGTGCCCGACGTGATGCGTCGCGGACCCGACGATGCCGCCCGCCTGCTCGACGACCTCCTCCGCGAGCGGCTGTGCGTGCGCGACGCGACGTCGGTGCGCCTTCCATGATCGGTCGCGGCCTTGATCGGTTGTGGCCTTGACGCCCGCCGGCTCAACCCAGCGTGGGGGCGACGAAGACTCCGGTGAGGTCGGCGAGGAGCTGGCTCGCCACACTGGGCGTGAGGCACACCTGACCACCCGTGCCGGGACCGACGACGGTGAGGTTCGCCACGTTCTCGGCAGCAACCGTGTTGACGAGCGACGATGCGCCAGTGGCCCCGCACGGTGCAACGGTGACGAACCCTGCGCCCGTCGGCGCCACGGCGGCGACGTTCAGGACGCTCACCGCCGTCAGAGCGTGGGCGACCTCGACGCCGGCGGCCGGAGGTGGGCCGCCCCGCGTGTCGACCAACCGATCGGGCACCACGAGGTGGAACGCGAGCCCGCCGGGGGCGGCGCCGCCGAACCAGCCGGCCAGGTCGATGAGCACGTGCGCGCTCCCGGTGACCGCTCTCACGCACAGGCCACCGTTGGTGCCGATGGCGACGAGCACGCTCGCCGCGGCGGTGCGTGCGTCGAGGACGTTGACCGACGAGGCGATCGGCGGTGATCCGCACGGTCCAGGGTAGGCCTCGAGCACGGTCGTGCCCTGCGCGCCCACCGCAGTGAGGTTGAGCCACACCGCCGTGGCATCGTGGGGCACCGCGCCCTGATCCTGCACTGCCACGTCGAGGTCGGCACCTTGCGTGAGCCGCCCGACGAGTGGCAGCACCGCGGGGTTGCCACGTGTGTCGACCCATCGCGTGGGTCCGGTCGGGTGGAAGAGCGCACCGGCCGTGCCGAACGAACCGACGAGGTCGACCACGAGATCGGTGGCCGCCGAGCTGTAGATGCACGCACTGCGATCGGCGACCTCACTGATGGCAAGTGCCGCGGTGGTGCGCAGGGCCACGTAGTTGACGTTCGAGGTGTTGGGCCGCGTGCCGCACGCGAAGACCGTGACGAAGCCTGCCTGGCACGGGTTGACGACGGTGACCGTGAGCGCGGCGGCGATCGCCCCCGGTGCCAACGGGGTGTCGAGGTCGACTGAGATGGTGCGCCCGGCACCCACCTTCACCCCGCCGTACTGCGCCTGGCGGGTGTCGAGCACGCGCACCGGGGCCTGCGGCGAGTAGCCGGTGTCGCTGGTGGGCGGCGCGGGCGGTGTGCCGGTGCTCGGGTCGGGGGTGCCCGCCGTCGCGCTGGCCGCCACGCAGCGTTGGATGCCGGAGACGTCGACGACCGACTTGATCAGGTACGCCAGCGCGGCGGCACCGGTGCGGGTGAGATGGATGCCGTCGGACGCGAACCACGCTGCCTGGGTGGCGGCGGTCTGCGCTCGCGAGTAACCGTTCCAGTCGACCACGGTGAGGTTCGGCCAGCGGACCTTTGCGGCCTCGAGCGCGTTGTTGTGCTCGGCGTAGTAGCCGCCGTAGTGGTAGATGTTGGTCGTGCGGTAGTCGAGCCAGAACACCCTGGCGACGCCCTGCCGGTTGGCCTCGGTCATGATGGGGTCGATGGCTGCGCCGATCGACGTGTCGTCGTAGCCGGCCATGATGACCAGCGCCTGCCCGAGGCGTCCGTTGAGCGTGGTCTTCATCAGCGGCAGCACGCTGACCGGGATCCACTTGTTGCCCGTGCCGGGGTCGGTGCGCCCTACGCAGCTCGGGTTCACCAGCCGCCGGCAGCTCTCGATCGACCACAGCAGGTCGTAGTCGTTGCCCATCACGTCGTAGGCGCTGGTGACGTTGTTGGCCTCGTCGTACCAGCGCATCGCGGCCGACGTGGAGTCGCCGATGACCGTGACTCGCGGCGTGGTGGGTGCTGTGGGCAACAGGCCCCGCAGGCCCAGCTCGCGGCCGACGATGGACGTGACGATGCCGTCGGCGTACAGCCCGCGGGTGATCTGGAACGCCTTGACCGCTGCCACGGTGGCCGCGTCGTAGAACGAGTCGGCGGTGCCCACTCCGGTGTAGCCGAGCTCGAGGAGGCGCTGCTCCAGGCACGACACCTGGGCGTTGGAGGTGCCGGGAGACAGCTTCACGGTGACGGTGCACGACACCGCGGCCGCGGGCTGCGCGCTGGTCACCGGGAGCAGCGGGAGGGCGACGGCCACGGTGGTGGCCAGCGCGAGCAGGCGGTGCTTCATCGGGGTTGCTCCAGATCGGTCTCGGGCCCGCGAGAGTGGCTGTGTGCGTGTCGGGGGTGGACACGAAGAGAGTGGTGCGGAACGTCAGGCCGTGATCGACGCGACGATGGCATCGTAGGCCGAATCCGCGTACGTGCGCATCTCCTCATCCGTGCGGTCCTGCACCGGGTGCGGTGTGAACACCCGTGCGACGTCGGGAAAGCCGAGCGCGCCCGACTGCGCGATGGCCGCCTCGACGAACTCGGCGGACGCCACGAACACGCCGGGGATGCCACGGCGTTCCAGGTCGACGATGTCGTGCACACTGCACGACGNNTCGCCGCGCGGCTTGCTGATGTCGAGCAGGCCGATGACGTGACCCTGCAGGCCGGCCAGGCGGGGCAGGCGCTCGCGATGGGGCACGGAACGCTCGCCCGTGGGGTCGAGCACGATCTTCGTCATGACGCCGCCTCCTTCTCCACTCGTCGGGTGACGGGCTGCGAGCCCGTCGAACCGTTGGCCCAGCCACCGATCATCGCGGAGAACAGGCCCGCTCCGCCACCGGCGTGCACCAAGAGGATGCCGTCGGGGCGGAACTTGGGCAGCACTGTGTCGCGCAGGTGCTCGGGCACCCCGTCGGCGATGCCGCCCGCTCCGTGCACCAGCTCGCTGCCGGGGATCTGCAGCCGAGCGTGCAGTTCGGCGAGCACCCGCTCGCGGTCCCATCCGTCGTCGGCGAACACTCGGGCGTGCTCGGGGCCGACGACGAGCACGGTGTCGAACCCGATGACCAGCTTCGGGTTGTGCAGCGTGCGCAAGCAGGCGGCGAACGTGTTGGCCAGTTCGGCTGCTGTGCGCACCTTCTGGTCGACGATGCAGCGCGGCCCTTCGCCGGCGAACACGGTGACCGTGTCGTCGGTGGGGGAGAAGCCGCGACTGACCGCGAGCGATGTGAACGGCGAGCCCTGTTCGAGCTCGGCGAAGCAGAAGCTGATCTTGCCGGGGTTGCCGTGCGTGGCGCGGTCGACCTCGCCGGGGCGGCCGCCGCCCACGTTGCGCACGACGAGTTGCACGGCGCGTCCGATGGTGAGGTTGGCCCGGTTGCCCTGCCCAAGCGCGTTGCCTGCTCCGTTCATGCCGATCGCTCGCGTTCCAGGGCCGTTGCAGATGATGACCGGACCGACAGGCATGGTGGTGGCGAGCACTCCGTGGATGTTGAACTCGTCGGTGCACACTGCCTCGAGCGCGGCAATCACCCACGGCATGTACTCGGGCTTGCAGCCGGCCATCACCGCGTTGACGGCGATCTTCTCGACCGTCACGTCGACCAGGTCGGGCGGCACCACGGCCACCACCTCGTGCGGATCGCGGTGGGTGCCGCCGAGCATGCGCAGCACCCGCGTCTCCGTGGGGGGCACCACGGGGAGGCCGTCGGTGTACCCGCGGTCGAACATGGCCTCCATCTCGTCGTCGAGGTCGGCCAGTTCGATGCGTCGCGACCGCAACGAGTGTCCGCCGAACTGCGCCCGCAGTTCGTGCTCGATGTCGGGGTCGACAGACATCGAACCGCAGCCCGGGCGCATGACCGGCAGATCGTCGCCCAGACCGGCGACGCCGGTGATGCGCTGCCAGTCGCGGCGCAGCCATCCCACCGTGCGCTCCACCTCCACGCCGTCGACGACGCGGATGAGGGTGGGGACGGTCTCGATGTCGTGGTGCCAGCTCATCGACAGGTCGCTGTCGTGCACGGCCGGCACCGTGCCGGGGAAGGCGGGGTCGTCCTGCGTGAACACGGTGGCGGCGAACGTGGTGAGCAGCGGCGCCACCATGCGGCACGTCTCGCACTCGCGCTTGAGGAAGACCACCAGCCCGTCGGGCAGCGCAGGAGCGTTCGGCTGGGTCATGCGAGGAACTCGAGGATGCGCTGGTTCACCGCATCGGGGCGCTCGAGGTGCAGGAAGTGGCCGGCGTCGTCGACGATCTCGACGGTGAGGTTGGGTGGGGCGGTGGCGGCAGCCATCTCGGCCACCTCGACGCCGATGCAACCGTCGTTGCGGCCGTGCAGGTAGAGCATCGGTTGCGGCGGCACCGTCGACGTCGCTGCCTGCGCGTCGTCGAGCGCGGGGTCTTTCAAGCCGTCGCCGAGCGTGGCTCGGTAGTAGCCGATGGCCGCCGCCAGGTGAGCCGGGTCGCGCAGGGCGGCCTTCACGTGCAACAGGTCGTCGGTGGCGTCGTGACCTGGCGACCAATCGGCCCACAGCATGTCGATGAACGCGAGATCGTTGGCAGGCACCACGAAGTCGGCGAGCGGCGACTGGAAGAAGAACATGTACCAGCTGCGCTTGATCTGGGCGAGGTTGCCGAGGAACGCCATGCCGATGGCGCCACCGGGCGGCACGGCCATCGACACCACCTTGCTCCACCGTTCGGGAGCCAGCACCGCTGCGGCGTGCGTGCCCGACGCGCCCCAGTCATGACCGATGATGACGGCCCGCCCGTCGCCACCGAGCACCCCGTGCAACGCATTGGCATCCACCCCGAGCACGCCCGACTGGAAGCGACCATCGGCGGGGACTGAGGTGGGGGCGTATCCGCGCTGGTACGGAGCGACGGCGCGGAACCCGGCGTCGGCGAGCGCCGGCAGCAGGTGACGCCATCCGTGCGCGGAGTCGGGGAAGCCGTGCAGGCACAGTGCCAGCGGGCCCTCGCCCGCGGTGAGGTAGGCGAACTCGACGCCATTCGCTGACACGGACCCCGACGACACTGCGCTCATGGGCGCAACGTAGCCTCCCCATGACGTACGTCACGCAGACGTGCGGTGTACGTCGTTCGGCGGCAGACCTAGTGTGAGGTCATTGGGGTGAGCAAGAACATGCAGGTCACGTTCTTCGGTGTGCGCGGATCCACGCCATGCCACGGCGATGACATCTCGAGGTACGGCGGGAACACGTCGTGCGTGTCGGTGCGCGTCCCCGGCGAGGGCCCGCTGTTCTTCGACCTCGGTACCGGTGCGCGCTACTTCGGTGCCACCCAGCCCCACGACGGCACCTTCCGCGGCACCTGCCTGCTCAGCCACCTCCACTGGGACCACACGCAAGGCCTGCCGTTCTTCACGCCCCTGCTGCGCCCCGGCGGAGAGCTCGACGTGTACGCGCCGGTGCAGGACGACGGCCGCAGCGTGGCCCAGGTGTTCGACGACACCATCTGCCCGCCGATGTTCCCCGTCACCGTGCACGACTTCCCCGGCACGGTGCGCTTCCACGACATCGGCGACGCCGACTTCATGCTGGGCGCGGTGGCCGTGCGGTCACGACTCGTGCCACACCTCGGCCCCACGCTCGGCTACCGCGTCGAGTGGAACGGTCGCAGCGTCGCGTACCTGAGCGATCACCAGCAGCCCCACGACGGGTCGTTCGCGGTGAGCGACGGTGCGCGCGAACTGGTCGAGGGTGTCGATCTGCTCATCCACGACTCGCAGTACACCGCCCACGAGTTCGCGATGAAGAGCAACTGGGGGCACTGCACCGTCGACTACGCCATCTGGCTGGCGAAGCACTGCGGTGTTCGTTCGCTCGCACTCTTCCACCACGACCCCACGCGCACCGACGACGCGCTCGACGAGCTGCACCGGTGCGCCGTCGCCTTCGGCGGGCAGCACTCGCTCGAGATCGTCGCCGCCCACGAGGGCCTCACCCTCGACCTCGGCTGACGCAATGCACCGTTCGGCGTGGGGCGTCGTCGCCGCACTGCTGCTCGGGCTCGTGTTCGTGCTCTCCAGCGTCACCAAGCTCGCCCGCCCCGCGCAGTGGCGTACCCAGTCGTCGGCACTCGGTGTGCCGTGGCCGGTGGCCGCACCGGTTCCCTACGCCGAGGCGGTGCTGGGCGGCCTGCTGGTTGCACAGGTGCAGCGCCACGCGGTGGCATGGTGCGCGCTGGCGGTGCTGGCCGCGTTCACCGCGCTGCTCGTGGTGCGGCTCGGGCAGGGTCGTCGCCCGCCGTGCGCGTGCTTCGGCGCGTTGAGCGTGCGCCCCATCGGCCCGTCGACCGTGGCCCGCAACGCCGCGTTCATGGCCGTCGCGGTGGCTGCCGCGCTTCTCTGATCGGCCCTCCGCCGCAGCGTCAGATGAGCTCGGCGAGCAGGAACGCGACCACGCGGGCTTCGTCGCGCCACACCTCGTAGCGACCGCTGGGGCCGCGGTGCCCCGCACCCATCTCGCAGCGCATCATCAGCGTCGCGTCGTTGGTGCGAACCGCGCGCAGGCGCGCGATCCACTTCGCGGGTTCGTGGTAGCTGACACGTGGGTCGTTGAGGCCGGCAGTGATGTAGATGGCCGGGTAGTCCATCGCGACCGTCTGGTCGTAGGGCGAGTAGCTCAGCATGTAGCCGGCCATCGGTTCGGCGCGCGGGTCGCCCCACTCCTCCCACTCGGTGACGGTGAGCGGCAGCGTGGGGTCGCTCATCGTGCTCACCACGTCGACGAAGGGAACTTCGGCCACTGCCGCGCGGAACAGGTCGGGTCGCATGGTGACGCACGCGCCGACGAGCAGTCCGCCGGCACTGCCGCCGCGGATGGCCACCTTGCCGGCACTGGCCCAACCTTCGTGCACGAGGTGCTCGATGCAGGCGATGGTGTCGGTGAACGTGTTGCGCTTGTGCTCGAGCTTGCCCTGCAGGTACCACGTGCGGCCCAGCTCACCGCCGCCCCGAGGATGCACGAGCGCCCAGACCACGCCGCGGTCGAGCAGTGACGGGCGGACCACGCTGAACCACGGTGGCTCGCTCATCTCGTAGCTGCCGTAGCCGTCGACCACGAGCGGGGCCGATCCGTCGGGTTCGAGGCCCACACGGTGCACGATGTCGACCGGCACGCGAGTGCCGTCGGCGGCAGTCGCCCACAGTCGCTGCGCCACGTACTGGGCGGGGTCGAAGTTCGGCACGGGTGTCTGCTTCAGCAGTCGTCGTTCGCCCGTGCGCACGTCCTCCTCGTACAGCGCGGCCGGCACGGCGAGTGACTGGGTGACGTAGCGCACCGTGGTGGCGAGCCACTCGGGGTTCGACTCGAGCTCCACGTCGTGCGGATCGTCGCTGACGTGCAGCACGCGCTCGGTGCCGTCGCGGAACAGCACGCGCAGGCGGGGTTGCGCATCGCTCCACTCGTGGAGCACGAGGTGGTCGGCGAACGCCTCGACGGAGGTGATGCGGCGACCGGGCTCGTGCGGCACCAGTTCGGTCCAGCGGTCCGGTTCGTCGATGGGCGCGGTGCACACACGGAAGTCGAGCGCGTCGAGGTTGGTGAGCACCACCCAGCGGTCGCCCCAGTGCTCGAGTGCGTACTCGAGGTCGGCCGTGCGCGGCCGCACCAGTCGTGCATCGCGCTCTGGTTGAGCGGCCGGCACGAGCCACACTTCGGCGCTCGTCTTGCTCGCCGTGTCGATGACGACCCACTCGTCGCTCCGCGACAGCGACACCGATACGTAGAACCGCTCGTCGTCCTCCTGGAACACCATCACGTCGTGGCGCTGCGGCGTGCCCAGGCGATGCCGCCACACGCGGTACGGGCGCATCTGGTCGTCGGGGGTGACGTAGAAGAAGGTGCGGCCGTCGGCCGACCACGCCGTGCCGCCCCACGTGGTGTCGGTGATCTCGTCGGGCAGATCGGCGCCGGCACCTTCGAGTGTGAGGTCGCGGAACCGCATCGTGTACCGCTCGCTGCCGTCGACGTCGGAGCTCCAGGCGAGCAGGGTGTGCTGCGGGTCGACGTCGAACGCGTCGATGGCGAAGAACTCGTGGCCGCCGGCCTCCACGTTCTCGTCGAGCATCACGTGCTCGGAGGCGAGCTCGCGGCTTCGCCCGCAGCAGTGGATGGGGTAGCTGGAGCCTGCCTCCGTGCGGGTGACGTACCACCAGTCACCGCGGCGCACCGGCACCGCCATGTCGGTCTCCTGCACTCGCGAGCGGATCTCCTCGAACAGCGTCTCGACGAGGTCGCGGTGAGCCGAGAACCACTCGTCGCTCCAGGCGTTCTCGGCCTGCAGGTAGGCGACGGTGTCGGGGTCGTCGCGGTCGCGCAGCCATGCCCACGGATCGTCGACGGGGCCACCCGGGCGTTGCCAGACGTGGGGGACATGCTTCGCGATCGGGGGTTGCACGAACGGTGAGAGTACCGGCACGACGCAGCGGCCCGACGCGTGTGCCGGTAGCGTCGGCGTCATGCGGGTGTGGATCGACCAGGATCTGTGCACCGGTGACGGCCTGTGCATCGACCACTGCCACGACGTGTTCGTGCAGCTCGAGGACGGCATCGCCTACGTCGCCGAGGAGGGGTACGTGCTCAACGACCCGGGCGGGTCGGGCAGCCTCGCCTCCGTCGACCCGCGCCACCAGCAATCAGTCATCGACGCCGCGCTCGCGTGCCCGGGCGAGTGCATATTCATCGAGTTGGGCAGGGCCAACGCCGCCTAGGGTCGGCCGGTGCATCGACCCGATCGTGTCTACACGCAGGCCACCACCGTGGCCGCGTTCGCGGGCACGATGGCGTTCACCATCACCAACATCTACAGGTTCACGGTCGCGGGCCTGACGCCGTTCCAGTTGGTGTTCGTCGGCACGGCGATGGAGGCCACCGTGTTCGTGTCGGAGGTGCCCACGGGGGTGGTGGCCGACCTGCTGAGCCGACGTTGGTCGGTCATCGTCGGCCACGCCGGAATGGGGGTGGCCTTCGTCGTGGAGGCCTCCTTCGCCTCCTTCACGGGCGTGCTGGTCGCGCAGATGCTGTGGGGCCTGTCGTACACGTTCACCAGTGGTGCCACCGAGGCATGGATGGCAGGCGAGCTGGCCGGCCACTCGGGCGATCCCGACGAGTCGGTGCTGTCGGCAGTGTTCTTCCGGTCGAGCAAGTGGTCGACGCTCGCCACGGTGGTCGCCCTGCCCCTGTCGTTCCTGCTCGGCACCGCCAACCTGCGCCTGCCGCTGTTCGTCGGCGCGGCTGTGCAGCTGGCGCTCGTCGGCTTCCTGGTGGTCGCGATGGAGGAGCACCACTTCGAACCGGCCGCGCCCGACGAACGTTCCACGTGGCGGCGCTTCACCACCACCGTGCGCGCCGGCGGTGCCGTCATCCGGCGCAGCCGCACCCTGGTGCTGCTGGCGGTGGTCATCGCCGTGGCGGGTGGTTCGAGCGAGGCCTACGACCGCTTCGCGGAACGGCACCTCCTGCTCGGGGTGGGCGTGCCCCGCATCGGCGGCCACGGCCCCATCCTCGGCCTGGCCCTCCTGTTCACCACGAGCGCGCTGATCGGCGTGGGCATCGCCGCGTGGCTCGAGCGTCGCTCGTTGCGTGGCCGGCCGTCGCTGCGCCGTTGGCTCGCGGCGCTCATCCTGGTGCAGTGCGGTGCGCTCGTCGGCTTCGCGCTGGCGGGCTCGTTCCTCGTCGCCGGTGTGATGGCCGTCATCGTCGAGCGGTCGCGCAGCGTGCGCCAGAAGCTCTTCGCGTCGTGGATCGTGCCGCTCACGCCCAAGGCGCAGCGTGCCACCGTTCTCTCTGCGCTCTCGCAGTTCGACGCCGTCGGACAGGTGACCGTAGGCCCCGGTCTCGGCGCGGTCGCGGGGGTGTGGGGAGTGCCCGCATCGCTGGTGACGAGCGCAGTGGTGCTGGCGCCGGCCGTGGCAGTGGTGACCGCAGCCCGTGCGGCCGACGTGCCCGGCACGCGCTACGAAGGACCGTCGCCGCTCGGCTCCTGAACGGCCTCGACGGACGGCGCCTCGGGCATCTCGACAGGCGCCTGCTCGCCCTCGCCGGCGAGCAGTGCGGCTTCCTGGGCGGCGGCGAGGCGCTTCGCCCGGCGCCGACGGCGAAGCAGCCACACGATCAGCACGACGACGATGATGAACAGCAGCAGCCCGCCGCCGGCGATCTCGGCACGCTGCTTGCCCAGGTGCTGAGCCTTGGCGACTGTGTCGACCACGTGCTGGGCATCGGCGTCGGCGGCCTTCGTGTCGCCCTTGGCCAGCGCGGCCTTCGCCGCGTCGAGATCACGTTGCAGCGTGGTGCCCATCAACCCGATCCTGACGAACGTGCCGTGGTGGGCGGCCTCGATGCGTACGGCGTCGAGCAGGTGCTTGGTGGAGTCGAGCTGCGCGGTCATCTCCTTGGTGACGGTGGCGAAGTCGTCTCCGAGCTGTTCGTAGTCGTGCTGGGACGTCGCCGGGTAGGTGACGCCGGCCTGCTTCGATGCCGCGTCGAGATCGTCGCGCAGTGACAGTGCGGTGTCGGCCTTCTTCATCAGCGTGCCGGCGGTGTCGAAGTCCCAGTTGGCCATCTCGGCCAGCAGGCCCTTGGGCGCGGCCCACTCGCCCGCGTGCGCGACGAGCTTGGCGTATGCGGTACGGGCCGTCGCGCGATCGTCGAGGCGGTACGCACCGGAGCTGGGCACCACGTAGCTGCGGAACAGCTGCTCGGCCTTCTTCGACCCGCCCACCTCGACGAGCAGGTCGAGGAAGCGACGCCAGTCGGTGGTGCCCGACACGGTCTCGACCGTGGCCGACCCCGCGTACGGGTTGGTCTTGTCGGCGACTGCCTTGAAGACGGCGCGCATCTTCTCGAAGCCGATCTCGTCGACGATCTTCGAGATCACCGAGTACGAGGCGTTGTAGCCGAAGGTCTCCACCGCGTCGGCGCCGCTGGTGAAGTTGGGGTCGCCCCAATCGTTGAGGCGCACCTCGCCCGGGTCGGAGGACACGATGTCCTTGGGAGAGCTCGGGCTGCCCCCGAGGACGGCCACGGCCCTGTTCGAGTACTCCTGGGCGAGACCCTCGTTGATCCACCGGTTGCTGAACCAGTCGTCGTTGAACCATGCGTGTGACAGTTCGTGCAGCACCACGGCTTGATCGAGGTCCTCGCCGATCTCGATCTGGTCCTTGGTGGCGCTGAACCAACCGGCGTAGCCGTAGAGGTACGGCGTGTAGGCCTCGCGCACCTCCACCTTGCCGCTGATCGGCCAGTCCTGCCCGATGAGCGTCGCCAGTTGGTCGACGCCGTCGTGGATCTGCGTGGTGACGAACTCCTGCCACACGGTGTCGCCGGGCCAGCTGCGCAGGTTGAACTGGTCGCCCTTCGACGTGGACACGTCGTTGTTGGTGAGCCCGCTGTCGTTGCGGGTGGACACGAAGATGTCGAACGAGTCGGGGTTCGGGATGTTGGTGGCCGTGTAGACCGTGTTGCCGTTCTCCTCGGTGACGGTGGCGTCGGCGCCGAGGGTGTCGGTGACGAAGCCGGCCGGTACGACAACGCGCACCGTCACCTTGCCCTGATCGCCGATGCCGTACGCGTCGAACGCGGCATACGCGGCGTTGACCCGCGATGGGTTCTTCGAGCGCGGTGGCTGACCGGTGATGTCGTAGGAGACCGCGACGTGCGCCGTCTGGCCGTGGAACAGGTTGCTCGCGAACTTCACGTCGTAGAGGACGTACGAGCTGCTGTCGGGGATGGCGCGTGTGGTCAGCCGTACCGCCCGGCCGCTCTGGCTGGCCGCCGGGTTCACCGAGCTGACGGGCACCGGGAGCGAGAAGCCGGTGAAGTAGTGGCGGGTGATGATGTTGCCCTTGTGGGTGTCGGGCACGGTGTTGGTCATCGTCATGTCGGCCAGCACGTGCACCACGCCCGACACGGCATCGACGGTGTAGGTGGTGGTGTTGGCGAACGTGAGGCCGTCGCCGGCGGCCTCGGCGACGTTGGCCGGCACCATGACGAGCAGCATCACCGCCCCGAGGAACGTGCCCACGACGGCCCCGACGGCAGCGAGCAACCCCGGTACAGCCCTCGGCCGCGAACGCATCGGCTGAGGTTAGGAGCGGCTGCTCGGTGTCGAGAAATCCGATGACCAATGGCCCCTGCTGGCCACGCCGCGCTGCGTTACCCTGACCTCGTGAAGCGCAGCAGTGTTGGCCACATGAACTGTTCGGTCGCCCGCACGCTCGACATCGTCGGCGAGTGGTGGACCCTCCTCGTCGTGCGCGACATCATGATGGGCCAGCGGCGCTTCGAGGGCATCCAGGCCGACCTCGGCATCGCTCGCAACATCCTCAGCGACCGCCTCAACACGCTGGTGGCGCACGGCGTGGTCGACCGCGTGCTCTACCAGGAGCACCCCGAGCGCTACGAGTACCGGCTCACCGAGAAGGGTGCCGACCTGTTCCCGATCATCGCCGCGCTGATGACCTGGGGCGACCGGTGGGCGGCGCCCGACGGGCCCCCGCTCGAGATGCGGCACTCGTGCGGCGCACGCGGTCACGCCACGGTCGTGTGCAGCGAGTGCGGCGAGACGATGGGCATCGGCGACGCGCGCATGAAGGCCGGCCCCGGCTGGCGTGCCGGCACAGCCGCCGAGCGTGCGTGACCGCACGGCGACCGGTTCGTGGCGTCATGCAACGGAGTGCTCTACTGTAAGGCCATGAGCGACACCGACTGGCAGCCTTCGGCCTGCATCCTGTGCGAGTGCAACNNTCGAGATCCGGCTGGGCGCCGACGGCCACACCTTCGACCGCATCCGTGGCGACAAGGCGCACCCGGCCTCGCAGGGGTACACGTGCGAGAAGGCACTGCGGCTCGACCACTACCAGAACCACACCGATCGTCTCACCTCGCCGCTGCGGCGCCGAGCGGACGGCACGTTCGAGGAGATCTCGTGGGAGGTCGCGATTCGTGAGGTGGCCGAACGTTTCGCCGCCGTCCGCGACGCGCACGGGGGCGAGACGATCTTCTACTACGGCGGTGGGGGCCAGGGGAACCACCTCGGCGGTGGCTACAGCGGTGCCACGTTGCGAGCGCTCGGCGGCCGCTACCGTGCCAACGCACTGAGCCAGGAGAAGACGGGCGAGTTCTGGGTGAACGGCAAGATGTTCGGTGGCGGCGTGCGCGGCGACTTCGAGCACTGCGAAGTTGCCATGTTCGTGGGCAAGAACCCGTGGCAGAGCCATGGCTTCCCCCACGCCCGCACGACGCTGAAGGAGATCGCCGGCGATCCCGCGCGGGCGATGGTGGTCATCGACCCGCGGCGCAGCGAGACTGCCGAGCTCGCGGTGTCGAACGGCCACGGCTACCACCTCCAGGTGCGCCCGGGCACCGATGCGTTCTGCCTGTCGGCCATGGTGGCGGTGCTGGTACAGGAAGGTCTGGTGCACGCCGACTGGGTGCGCGATCACGTCACCGGCTGGGCCGAGGTGGCGGCCGAGTTCGCCGCCCTGCCCGTGGCCGAGTACGCGGCGCGCTGTGGTGTCGACGAGGCCTTGCTGCGCTCGGCGGCCCGCCGCCTGGCTGCCGCCGAGTCGGTGGCCGTCTTCGAAGACCTGGGTGTGCAGATGAACCGCCACTCCACCATGAACAGCTGGCTCGAGAAGCTGCTGTGGGTGCTCACCGGCAACTTCGCCAAGCCCGGCACGCAGTACATGCCGTCGGCGCTGGTCGCGCTCATCCGCGGCGACAGCCCGAACGACCAGCGCAAGACCTCACCGGTGGTGGGCGCCACCATCATCAGCGGGCTCGTGCCGTGCAACGTGGTGCCCGACGAGATCCTCACCGACCACCCCGCTCGCTACCGCGCGATGCTGGTCGAGAGCGGCAACCCGCTCCATTCGCTGGCCGACACGCCGCGCATGCGCGAGGCGCTGCGTTCGCTGGAGCTGCTCGTGGTGATCGACATTGCGCTCACCGAGACGGCGCGCGAGGCGCACTACGTGCTGCCCGCGCTGAGCCAGTACGAGAAGTGGGAGGCNNCCGAGCCCGAGATCCACTCGCGGCTCGTCGAGGCCCTCGGCGCGATGACCGACGACGACCTGGCGCCCCTCCACGCGGCCGCGCAGGAGGGTCGTGAGGCCTTTGCAGCAGCCTTCTTCGCGGCCACCGCCGCCAAGCCACAGCTCGGCGCCGTGGCTCCCGTGGTGCTCTACCGCACGCTCGGCCCCACGCTGCCCGAGGGTGCCGCGTCGGCGGCGTTGCTGTGGGGCGCGGCCCACCGGTGCGCGCTGTCGTTCGAGTCGTCGGTGCGCCGCGCCGGGTTCACCGGCGACGGCCTCGCGCTGGGTGAGTCGCTGTTCCAGGCCATCCTCGAGGGGCACCACGGAGTGGAGTTCACGGTCGACGAGTGGGACGACGTGTGGCGCCGCGTGCGCACCGACGACGGTCGCATCCACGTGCACATCCCCGAGCTCGTCGACGAGCTGCGCTCGCTGGCGAACACTCCGGCCATCACGTCGGCCGAGTTCCCGTTGGTGCTCAGCGCCGGCGAGCGGCGGTCGTTCACCGCCAACACCATCATCCGCGACCCCGCCTGGCGCAAGCGCGACGCCCGCGGGGCGCTGCGTGTCAGTGCCGCCGACGCCACGGCGGTGGGCCTCACCGACGGCGGATGGGCGCTGCTCACCACGCCGCGGGGGAGTGCCCGTGTGCCGGTGGAGGTGAGCCCGATGATGCAGCAGGGCCACGTGTCGCTGCCCAACGGCATGGGCCTCGACCAGCCGGCCGCCGACGGTTCCCCGCGCACCGGCGTCGCGCCGAACGAGCTCACGAGCGGCGCCCATCGCGACCACATCGCCGGCACGCCCTGGCACAAGAGCGTGCCCGCCCGCCTCGAACCGGCCGGCTGACGGCGAGGGGGGTGGGCATCACGCGGCGGAATTGTTACTATGTCGGTAGTGCTAATTCTGTGCATCGCCCGCCAACGCCCCGACACGGCTGATCGGAACTCGCCATGACCTCGTTCGATCTCGACCTCTCCAAGTACAACCTCGGCTGGAGCGACAGCGACGTCGAGTACGCGTTCAAGCCGCACAAGGGTCTCGATCAGGGCGTGGTCGACCAGATCAGCTGGTGGAAGGGCGAGCCGGCGTGGATGAGCAAGTTCCGCCAGCGCAGCCTCAACCTCTTCGACCGCAAGCCGATGGCCGAGTGGTTCGCGGTCAACATGCCCGACATCGACTTTCAGGACATCTTCTACTACCTGAAGCCGGCCACCGATCAGGTGAGCGAGTGGGACGATCTGCCCGAGCAGATGAAGGCCACGTACGAGAAGCTCGGCATCCCCGAGGCAGAGCGCAAGTACCTCGCCGGTGTCACCGCGCAGTACGAGTGCCTCCGTGGTGCCACCAAGGTGTGGACCACCAAGGGCATGCGAGCCATCAAGGAGCTCGGTGTGGGCGACGAGGTGTTCGCGCTCGACGCCGACACCAAGCAGATCACCGTGGCCCGCGTGCTGGGTGGCGCCGAGTCCGGCGAGAAGGAGATCCTCGAGATCCGCGCCGGCAGCCGCGTCATCGGCGCCTCCGGCAACCATCCGTTCCTCTCGCTGCGCGACGAGCGGCGCCAGGGCGCCCGCAAGGCCCGATACGCCGCACGGTGGATCGCGGCCGACCAGCTCCGCGTGGGCGATCTCGTCGCCGTGCCCACGGCGCTCCCCGACTTCGGGCGCGCCCAGTTCCTCGGCGCTCGCCACGTGCATCGAGGCCTTGGTGTCACCAACGTCGATCTCGCATGGTTCCTCGGCCTCTGGATCGGCGACGGGTACCTGAAGCACTCCGACGGCTACACCACGGTGCAGATCGCCGTCGACGCCACCGACACCGGATTGATCGACGAGATCATCCGCGTCGGGAGCCAAGAGTTCGGCCTCGACTTCGTGCTCGCGACCGACCGCCAGCGCCTCACCGCGAAGGGCACCGCTCGCCTCACCGACTTCCTCGACGCCAACGGCATCGCCGGTCGCTCGCTCACCAAGCGCGTGCCCGACTGGGTGTTCGCCCTGCCGGCCGACGAACGGCTTGCCTTCCTCGCCGGCTACATCGACGCCGACGGCACCGTGCGCGCGCATCACTCCGCCAAGAACCCGGTGCTCACCAGTGGGAACCAGTCCCTGCTCGCCGACTTCCGCGATCTCGCGCAGCTGTGTGGCATCGGGGTCAGCGCCGTCAGCGAGTTCTCGAGCCTGCACCCGTTCGACCCCGCTCGGCGTGTGGTGGGCTACCGGCTCCACCTGTCCGGTCGGTTCGACGTGCTCCCGCTGCGCTCGCCGCGCAAGGCGCAGCGCCTCGGCGCCCGCCGGTACGCCCACACCAACCGCACGGCGAAGGGCACCTCGTTCGCCGCGCACACCAGCGACATGCTCGGCTTCGTTCGCATCGAGTCGATCGAAGCCGTTGGTGTCGAGACCACGTACGACATCGAGGTGGAGGGCCACCACAACTTCGTCGCCGAGGGCTTCGTCGTCCACAACTCCGAAGTCGTNNTTCCACCGCAACCGTGAAGACCTCGAGGCGCAGGGCATCCTCTTCTGCGACATGGACACCGCTCTGCGCGAGTACCCCGAGCTCGTCAAGCAGTACTTCGGCTCGGTCATCCCTCCCGGCGACAACAAGTTCTCCGCGCTCAACTCGGCGGTGTGGTCGGGTGGCTCGTTCATCTACGTGCCACCGGGCGTCGAGTGCGACATGCCGCTGCAGGCCTACTTCCGCATCAACAGCGAGAACGCAGGTCAGTTCGAGCGCACGCTCATCATCGCCGACGAGGGCAGCAAGGTGCACTACATCGAAGGCTGCTC
>PMCN01000012.1 GCA_003154135.1 Acidimicrobiaceae bacterium | reverse complement strand
GTGCCGGTGGCCGCCTGGCCGAGGAGGTCCCTGCCGGCCAGCAGGTACGGAATGGTCTCACGTTGGATGGGCGTGGGCTCCTCGTAGCCGAGGTCGTCGAGTGCCTTGAGCAGTTCAGGTCGCAGTCCGAGGGCGGCGAAACCGCCGTCGACGGTGGTCGCGACGTCGCCGTCGTGATCGTGTTGCTCTTCCATGATCCTGCTCTCGTGATGGTGACACTCCACGATACGGCCCTGCCGACCCCGCCGTGTGTGACGTGACGCTTGCGTCGGGTGACGATGGCCGCGAAGTCGTGTCAGTGGCGCGGCAGCCGCTCGTCGATGCGCACCGTCACCGTGTCGCCGGCGCGCTTACTGATCGCCACTTGCACTGCAGCCTTGATGGGCAGCTTGTGCGTGCCGTCGCCCATCGCCATGAACGATGTCTCGATGGGCACGCCGTCGACCGTGCCCCGCACCTTGACGAGCCCGCGAGTGCCGAAGAACTGGGCCGAGCCGGGCATCACCACGTACGTCCACCCGCCCTGTGCCGGGCTCTTCAGCAGCACTGCGTCGAACTGCTTCGGCAGGGTAAGCAGCGTGGGTAGCTTCTTCATGTCACCACTCTGCTGACCCGCTGTCGCTGGCGCAAGGGGCCACGACCTGCTCACGGTCCAGTGGCCGTCGTCGTCCTCCAGCAGCAACGTGAGATGGTCGACCGACTGGGTGACGGGAAGTGCGCGGCGCAGCGTTGCCGTGACCTCAGCGGCCGCGGCGGGGTCGAGCTCTCTGCCCACGGTGAGATGTGGAGTGGGGTCGCGGAACGCTCCGCCGTAGGGGGCGCAGTCGGGGAAGGCCTCGAGGAACACATCGGTCATTGCCCTGAACGTGGCCAACGGCTCGGGCGCCAGGTACACCGCGCCGCCCGGGAAGCCACCGACCGTGGCGAGGGTTGCGCTGAACGACGGGAGGGCACCTGCGATCGTCGCGACTGCCGCCGCGCTGGCGTCGTCGACGATGGAGCGGAACGGGAGCACCGTCACGTGCGCGGGTACCCCGTGCTGTGCCATCGGGTCGTGGCGATGGCGAAGATCGTCGACCACCGGTTCGGCCGCCGCGAAGAGCACGACGATGGATGATCGCGTCATGATGCGCTCGCTCTCACGATCCCAGGATGTCCGCGGCCGGTACCGCCTGTCCAGCCCGCCAGCGTCGTCGAGTGAGTAGAGGTGTGAGGCGTGCGGTGACCCGTCGAGCGCACCCTTCGGCGATGGACGAGCGCTTCCTCAGACTGGCCGAGCACGCCGCGCGGCATCACTCGGTGGTCTCACTCCAGGCGTTCGACGACGTCGGAATCGACCGCCGGCTTCGTCACCGACTGACACACGACGGGCTGCTCCTTCGCCTCGGCCCACGATCGTGGTGCATCAACGGCTCCGCAGATATGTGGCACCGCCGCCTCGCGGCGGGCCTGGCCGACCTCGGGGGATACGGCGTCATCGCTGGGCGATCAGCTGCGCAACTCATGGGGCTGGACGACTTCTCGAACGAGGCGACGGAGTTCCTCCTGCCGCGGTCGCACCGCNNNNCGGCCTCTCGGTGCTCCGCGCCGAGCAGATGATCCTCGACGGGCCACGATTCGGCTTCACGCAACGCGAGATCGAGAACTCGATCGACTCCGCCATCCGGCTCCGGCTCGTGAGCGAGCAGCGGCTGCGTACACGGGTGATCCAGCATCACAGCCGCGGGGTCAACGGGTCTCGGCGCCTCCTGGACGCGCTCGNNGAGAGCCGGCTCGAGCGATGGTTCCTCCGTCTGGTGCGGCTCGCGGGCCTCCCGCGGCCCGAGCTGCAGAGGCGGTACACCGATGGCGCGAGGCACATCGCACGGGTCGACGCGTACTTCGCGCCAGGCATCGTGGTCGAAGTCGCAGGTCACGGCACTCACTCGTCGAGGCGGCAGCAGCAGATCGACGCACAGCGGCACACCGAACTGGTGCTCCGCGGCGAGCGAGTACTGCTGTTCACCTACATCGACATCCGTGACCGCCCCGATTGGGTCGTCGCCCGGTTGCGAAGACCGGCACCGGATCCTGTCGCCTACCGCGGCGTGACGCCCGTGGGTAGGATCGGCGCCTGGGGAGGGTCTGTGGACCATCACGATGTCGTCATCACGGGCACGGGCTTGTTCACGCCGCCGTACTCGATCAGCAACGAAGAGCTCGCGGCATCGCTGAGCATCGCGGTCGACGCGTGGAACGAGACCAACGCGGCCAAGATCGAGACGGGTGAGCTCATCGCTCGCACGTTGCCCGATGCCGAGTTCATCGAGAAGGCATCTGGCATCAAGTCGCGCTTCGTGATGGAGCGTGACGGCATCCTCGACCCCACCCGGCTCCGTCCCCACCTCCCGCTGCGCGACGAGGACGAGTTGGGACTGCAGGCCGAAATGGCGCTGCCGGCGATCCACGAGGCGCTGGGTCAGGCGGGTCGCCGTCCCGACGAGGTCGACTGCGTCATCGTCGGCTGCTCGAACCTCCAGCGGGCCTACCCGGCGGTGGCCATCGAGATCCAGCACGCACTGGGTGCCGGCGGCTGGGCGTACGACATGAACGTGGCCTGCAGCAGCGCGACCTTCTCCATGCAGGCGGGCATCGACGCGTTGAAGAACGGGTCGGCGAACTGCGTCGTGGTGGTGCACCCCGAGATCACGTCGGGTCACAACAACTTCGCCCTGCGCGACCACCACTTCATCTTCGGCGATGCATGCACCGCGATGGTGCTCGAGCGCGCGGGAGATGCCGTCGCGGTCGAGCAGTGGACCGTGCTCGGCGGCAAGCTGGCCACGAAGTTCTCCAACAGCATCCGCAACGACTTCGGCTTCCTCAACCCGAGCGAGGACGGCGAGCGCGACCCGTTCGAGCTCGTCTTCCGTCAGCGTGGGCAGCAGGTGTTCAAGGAGGTCGTCCCGCTCGTGGTGCGCCACATCGGCGACCAGCTCGATGCGGTGTCGATGGATGCTCCTGCCATCCGGCGCTTCTGGCTGCACCAGGCCAACCTGAAGATGAACCAGCTCATCGCCAAGGGCGTGCTCGGNNAGCGGCGACGTGGGCATCATCTGCAGCTTCGGCGCCGGCTACAGCATCGGCAGCGTGGTCATCCGCAAGGTGTGAACCGGCGCTCACCCCTCGCCGTGCCGGGCCGGTGGCGTCACATGCGGATGCGAGCGTTGGTCGGGTCGTAGAGCGGCTTCAGCGACAC
>PMCN01000183.1 GCA_003154135.1 Acidimicrobiaceae bacterium | reverse complement strand
AGATCACGATCAAGGCCAACTCGGGATTGTCCGAGGCCGAGATCGACAAGATGGTGAAGGACGCCGAGGCGCATGCCGAGGACGACCGCAAGCGGCGTGACGAGGCAGAGACCCGCAACAACGCCGACTCCCTCGTGTACCAGATGGAGAAGGTGCTGCGCGACAACGCCGACAAGGTCGACGCCGCACAGAAGGCCACCGTCGACGGCCCCCTCGCCGAGCTGAAGACCGCGCTCAACGGCAACGACATGGAGGCCATCAAGTCGGCTCACGAGAAGCTGATGGCCGCCAGCCAGGCGTTCAGCCAGCAGCTCTACGAGAAGGCCGCGCAGGACAACGCCGCCGGCACCTCGGCCTCCGGCCAGACCGGTGGCGCATCGTCGGGCGGTGGGTCGTCGGGCGACGACGACATCATCGACGCCGAGATCGTCGACGAGAGCTGAGGCCGGCGCGATGAGCGACGACTTCAACCCAGCCGACCTCCACCCCGAGGACGTCACGCTCGACTCCGACCTCACGTCGGAGATGATGCGTCTGCGTTCGGTGCAGACCCCTGACTCGAGTGGCGGCTCGAGCACCGATGCAGGAACCGACGCCGCGGAGGCGGCGGTGGAGCACGACGTCGACGCACTGCTCGAGGAGCGCGATTCCTTCAAGGACATCGCGCTGCGCCTGCAGGCCGACTTCGACAACTACCGCAAGCGCGTGGCCATCCAGCAGGACCACGAGATGCAGACCGCCACGGGCAAGATGGCCGAGGCGATGCTCCCCGTGCTCGACGCGTGCGAGGCCGCCTTCGTGCAGCATCCCGCCGAGGTGGAGCCGTTGTTCAACCTGCTGCTCGGTCAGCTGAAGCGGATGGGCCTGGAGACCATGAACCTCGATGGACAGCCATTCGACCCCAACCTTGCCGAGGCTGTGCTGCACGAGGAAGGCGACGGGCACGAGCCCATCGTCACCGAGGTGCTGCGCAGCGGCTACACCTGGAAGGGCAAGGTTCTGCGCGCCGCCATGGTGAAGGTGAAGGGCTGACACCCACCAGCCGACGGAGACCGCACCGAAGGAGGTGAGTGAGCGATGACTGCCCAACGCGAATGGTTCGAGAAGGACTACTACAAGATCCTCGGTGTCAGCGATGCTGCGACGCCCAAGGAGATCACCAAGGCCTACCGCAAGCTCGCGCGCGACAGCCATCCCGACACTCACCCCGGTGACGCGCCCGCCGAAGAGCGGTTCAAGGAAGTCAGCACCGCCTACGACGTGCTCGGCGACGAGGCGAAGCGCAAGGAGTACGACGAGGTGCGCCGGCTCGGGCCGGCCGCCGGCGGCTTCGGCGCGCCGGGCGGTGCGCCTGGCGGGTTCAACTTCAACGTCGGGGCCGACGGCCTGGGCGATCTGCTGGGCGGGCTCTTCGGCCGCGGTCGTCGCGGTGGTGGCCCCTCGGCGGCCGCCGGTCCTCAGCGCGGCGCCGACATCGAGGCCGGGCTCACGCTGTCGTTCCTCGATGCCGCGCGCGGCCTCACCACCACGCTGCACCTCACCACCGACGCACAGTGCTCCACCTGCAACGGCAGCGGCGCCAAGCCCGGCACCCAGCCCAGGGTGTGCTCGCAATGCGGCGGCCGCGGTGTGGTCGACGACAACCAGGGGTACTTCTCGTTCTCGTCGCCGTGCCGTGTGTGCGGGGGCGCGGGCGTGGTGATCGAGCAGCCGTGCGGCACCTGCCGCGGGTCGGGCATCGAAAGGCGCCCGCGCGACGTGCAGGCGCGCATCCCTGCCGGCGTCGCCGACGGCCAGCGCATCCGTCTGCGCGGCCGCGGTGGTCCCGGGCGCAGTGGTGGCCCGGCGGGCGACCTGATCGTCGAGTGCCACGTCACCCCGCACCCGTTGTTCGGCCGCGACGGCCAGCACCTCACCGTGCGCGTGCCGGTCACCTTCGCCGAGGCCGCACTCGGGGGCGAGATCGACGTGCCCACGCTCGACGGGCCGCGCGTCACGCTGCGCCTGCGCCCCGGCACGCCGTCGGGCAGTCGCCACCGCGTGAAGGGCAAGGGCATCCAGACCGCCAAGCACGCCGGCGACCTCATCGTCACCGTCGACGTGCAGGTGCCGAGCGAGCTCAACGACCAGCAGCGGGCAGCCCTCGAGGCGTTCGCGGCAGCGAGTACCGTGTCACCGAGGAACGGAATGGAGGGCTGACCGATGCGATCCCGTGATCACGCTGTCTACGTCATCTCCGTCGCCGCCGAGCTGGCCGGCATGCACCCCCAGACCTTGCGCATCTACGAGCGCCGCGGGCTGGTGCAGCCGGCGCGCACGCAGGGCGGCAACCGCCGCTACAGCGATGTCGACATCGAGCGTCTGCGCCGCATCAGCGAGCTCGCCGCCGAGGGCATGAACCTCGAGGGCATCCGCCGCGTGATGGTGCTCGAGTCCGAGGTCGACCGGCTGCGGGCCGAGAACGACGAGCTCCGAGCGGTCGCTTCCGGCGCGCTCAACGAGCTCGAGCGCCGCGCGCCCCGACGCGACCTCGTGCCGCTGCGCCAAGAGGTCACCGTCTTCGGTGGCAAGCGCCTCGGCTCCCCCTGACCCCCCACCCGAGTGCCTGCCCTCCACCCGAGTGCCAGCCCTCCAGCCGAGTGACACGGCCCCACCCGAGTGCACACTCGCACCCCGGGGGCGCGAGTACCCACTCGGGTCATGGGAACACATCGCCCGCGGGAGGCGTTCGATCGCCCATGGAACTCGCCACTGCCCTCGCCTTCGCCAAGGAGCACCGCAACGCGGTGCTCGTCACCCAGAAGCGCGACGGACGCCCCCAGCTGTCCAACATCTTCCACACCCTGGGCGACGACGGGGTCATCCGCATCTCCATCACCCACGACCGTGCCAAGTACCCCAACATCGCCCGCGACCCGAGGGTGTCGTTGTACTTCACCCGTGACGACTTCTGGGCCTACGTGGTCATCGAGGGCGACGCCGAGCTGTCGCCCGTGGCTGCCGACCCGCACGATGCCACCGTCGACGAGCTCGTTGCGGTGTACGCGGCGATGATCGGGGAGCACCCCGACTGGGACGACTACCGCGCCACGATGGTGAAGGACCGTCGTTGCGTCGTGCGCGTCCGACCCACGCACGCGTACGGGATGATCCGCGGCTAGTTCTGGTCAGCCGACAACTGGTCGAGCGCGCTGCGCACGATGACCGCGAGGTCGATGAGGCCGATGGTGGCGCGCCCGATGGGCACGGGTTCGTGGGGCAGTGACGGCGGTTCGGGCGGCGCGGTACCGAGGAACGCCTGCCACTCTGGATCGTCCCACGGCGACGGCGGTTCGACCTGGCGTGCCGCGGGCGTCGGCGCGAGCCGCAGGTGACGTTCGCTGGCCCGTGCACGCGAACCCACGACGGGTCGGAGTGCCACGTCGCCGCTGGGCTCGCAACGCCACTGCACCAGCAGTTCGGGTCGGGTGACCAGCTCGGCCGCGAAGGCGAGCAGCGCAGCCACTGCGTGCTTGCACGGCTCGTCGTCGTCGGGACAGGTGCAGCTCACGAGGAGGTCGCGGGCTTCGGGGGTGAGGCGTGTGAGCTGTGCGCGCAGCGCCTCGCCCGAGCCGGGCATCACCCGCTCGACCAGGCGCACCGCCACGACCACCTGGTACGGGTGGTCGCGGCTGCCCATCACACTGGCCTGCAGCGTGCCCGGCGCGACCTCGAGGCGGGTGACGGCGTGGTCGGCGACGTAGCTCTTTCCGCGGCGGAACCGGGCGGGATCGGCCATGCCGGCCACGGTGACCGAGAGCAGCGTGCTCGCCAACTTGCCCGACGGATGGGGCTCGCCGCGGAACTGTCCCGGCACGAGGACGATGGTCATGCGCCACGCACCTTCGAGTGGTCGAGGACGACGAGGTCGCGCAGCTCGTCGGTGCTCAGCTCGCTGAGCCACGCCTCGCCGGTGGTGCCCACCACCGCGTCGGCCAGCTTGCGCTTGTCGTTGATGAGCGCGTCGATGCGTTCTTCGACGGTGCCCTCGCACACGAGCTTGTGCACGAACACCGTGCGCGACTGGCCGATGCGCCAGGCGCGGTCGGTGGCCTGATCTTCCACGGCCGGGTTCCACCATCGGTCGTAGTGCACCACCTGCGACGCGGCTGTGAGGTTGAGGCCGGTGCCGCCCGCCTTCAACGACACGAGCAGCAGCGGCGACGTGGCCGTGCCGTCCTGGAAGGCCTCGACCATGCGGTCGCGCCCTTGCTTGGACACCCCGCCGTGCAGGAACGGCGACACCTGGCTGAAGCGCTCGTGTAGGTGCTGCTGCAACAGCAGGCCCATCTCGCGGAACTGGGTGAACACCAACGCCTGCTCGCCCGTGTCGAGCAGATCGGTGACCAGTTCGTCGAAGCGGTGCAGCTTCCCCGAGCGGCCGGCGAGCTTCGACCCGTCGCCCAGTGCGTGCGCCGGGTGGTTGCAGATCTGCTTCAGGCGTGTGAGCGCGGCCAGCACGAGACCCCGGCGGCGCATGCCGCTGGCCTCCTGCGCGTCCTTCAGCAGCTGATCGACCACGCCCTGGTACATGTGAGCCTGCTCGCGGGTGAGTGGTGCCCATGCGATCTGCTCCACCTTGTCGGGCAGGTCGGGCACCAGCGACTTGTCGGCCTTGGTGCGCCGCAGCAGGAACGGGCCGGTGAGGGTGCGCAGGGCGGCCGTGGCCGCTTGGTCGTGCTGCTTCTCGATGGGTTGCGCGAACCGCTGGCGGAACTGCGTGGCGTTGCCCAGCAGCCCCGGCGTGACGATGTGGAAGATCGACCAGAGCTCGCTGAGGCGGTTCTCGACGGGCGTGCCGGTGAGGGCGAGGTGCTGCCCGGCCGGCAGCGCACGCATTGCGCGTGCCGTGTTGGTGTCGGGGTTCTTCACGGCCTGCGCCTCGTCGAGCACGACGGTGCTCCACGCCACCCGCTGCAGCAGCTCGATGTCTTTCGCCGCCACCTGGTAGGTGGTGATGACCAGGTCGTGCTGGGCGACGGCGTTGGTGAACGCGGCATCAGCGCGCCGCCCGGTGCCGTGGTGCACCATCACCCGCATCAACGGCGCGAAGCGGTCGGTCTCGGCCTCCCAGTTGCGCACCACCGACAGCGGGCACACCACGAGGTGCGGCCCGGGGAGGCCGGCCAGGTGGGCCAGCGTGGTGGGGGTCTTGCCGAGCCCCATGTCGTCGGCGAGGCAGCCGCCCAGGCCCAAGCGGTGCAGGAACTGCAGCCAGCCCAGCCCGCGCATCTGGTACGGGCGCAGCGTGGCCGTGAAGCCTTCGGGCACCACCCCTTCGCCGATGTCGGTGTCGGGGAGGCCGGCCAGCAGGTCGCGCGCCCAGCCGGATGCCTGGATGAGATCGGTGACCGGTGGTGCATCGTCATCCGCGACACCGGCGGCCTCCAGTTCGCGCTCGAGCTCGGCAGCCAGGGCGAGCAGTTGCAGCGCGCTCACCTCGCTGTGCTGGGCGCGGTGCTCGGACAGGTTGGCGAGTGCGCGCCGGGCCTCGGCGCGGTCGATCTGCACCCAACGGCCGCCCACCTCGACGAGGTTGGCTCCGTCCTGCGCGGCACGGCGCAGCACGTCGTCGGGGACGGGCGTGTCGTCGACCACCACCTGCCACTGCACGAGTGCCGTTGCCGCGAATCGGCCGCCGCCGCTGTCGTCCTTGGGCTGCGCCATCGCGCGCGTGTTGGGCCGGCGGCGGGTGAGCTTCTCGGGCGCGACCAGCTCGATGCCCGCGACTGCGAGGAGATCGATGGCCTCGAGCGTGGCAGCGGCCATCTCGAGCGTCACCGTGTGCGTCGGGCGCTCGAGCCACGCAGCCAGCTCGGGCACGGCCTCACGCACTGCCTCGGCACCCGCGGTGCACTGCTGCGCGACGAGCGGTTCGAACCGGGGCTCGCGGGCAACGGTGCGTGCCGAGGGGGCCCACTCGGCCACATCGTCGGCCGTGCACCAGCGACTGCGGTCGTCGACATCGACCACTTCGAGCGTGAGCGGCCACCCGTTGCCCGCGCTGTCCTGTTCGTGTTCGTGGTCGTGGTCGTGGTCGTGGAACGGGTCGACCGTCTCCGGCAAGCCGAGGCGGAGGCGGGTGCGCAGGATGGGCTGCCCGTCGGCACGGCGCGACATGGCCTGGAACTCGCGCGCGATGTGCGCCACCGCCTCGGTGAGGTCGTCGGGCACGGAGCACTGTGCGTCGGCCGACGACAGCGCGCGCGACACCAGCCGAACGGCGCTGGCATGCAGCGACCGCGTCTCGTGGAGGTCGGCGTGCCACGCCCGCCCGGCGAGCGTGAGCCGGGTGAGGCGGTCGACCATGGCGACGAGGATCTCGTGTGGGTCGGCCGGACCGCCGGCGACGACGGCCGGCGGCATGGCGGCGAGCAACGGGGCAGCCGCCTCCACGTCGGCGGCCAACGGATGCCAACGTGCGACCCACCACGATTCGGCCACATGGGTGAGCACCGGCAGCACGCGCCGTCGGCCGACGATCTGTGCAGCCGTGCGGTGCAGCGCCCCGAACCAGGCGACCGACGCGCTGACGCCCGTGAGCGCGTCGAGCTCACCCAACGACGCGAGCGTGGTGGCGTCGATGCGCTGGCACATGACGTTCACCCGACCCTCCGGCAACGTGAACGGCAGCACTCGCGTCGACGTCGTGTACGCCAGGGACGGCCGACGGGCCATGCGGGCGACCTCGTGGTGCAGGTTGCCGCCGTAGACACCTCGACCCGGCTGCCACGCCACCGCCTCGCCGTCGACCCAGCTGAGCTGCAACCCGGGGGGAGAGGGTTGCGCTGCCATACGGGCAGTGTACGAACCAGGTGCGCGAGGGTTACCGGTGCGGCTCAGTTGTGGTGGCCCCACACTTCGTGAACCTTGGCGAACACGCCCTGGTCGTGGCTGAACTCCACGATGTTGCCGTCGGGGTCGGTGAGCGCGCACACGTAGCCGATCGGCGGCGGCAACTGCTGCGGTTCCCACGCCAGGCACCCAGCGGCACGGCCGCGCTCGGCGATGCGGTCGACCTCGTCGCGCGTGGGCATCTCGATGCCCAGGTGCGCGAACGGAGCCAGCGTGGCCCGTGGTCCCTTGGGCTGGTCGTGGAAGAAGCTGACGAGCACGATGATGAACGGCTTGTCGACCATGTCGGGCTGGCCGAGCCATGCGCCACAGCCCTCGGCATCCTCGCGACGGTCGAGCAGACGCAGCGGCGTGTAGTTCTCGTACCAGGCGATGGTGGCATCGATGTCGCAGCACGGCAGGGCGACGTGCGTGAAGCGGGCGACCGACACCTGTTGCCCCTGGTCGCTGCGCTCGGTCATGGCGCCACGGTAGCCACCCTGGAGCAGGGTCGTCCCCGGCTTCTGGGCAGGAATCCCGTCATCTCTGGTTCTGGGCAGGCGTACCGACGCTTTCCGTCGGTGGCGCTGCCCTGAAGCGACCGATGAGGGTCGGGTCAGAACGTGAAGGACCGGGGCGCGTCGACCTTCCAGCGGTGCGCTGGGTCGGAGGCGATCGAGCCTGGCGTGGTGGTACGACTGACGACGATGGTCACGCGCACGGTGCGTGTGGTGGCGGCGTCGAGCGGCACCTGCAGCTGCTGCGACCAACCGGTGTCGCATCCGTCGCCGAGTGCGCCGTAGGGGTCGTCGGGGTTGCACGATGCCGTGTTGACGGGCACGGTGAGCACCAGTGCCGGTTGACGTGCACCGCTGCCGTCGATGCCGCGCAGCACGAGTGTGAGCCCGTCCGGCACCAGCCGGGCGAACGTGGTGCACGTCGCCGCCGTGCTGCTGCGGGCCGTGCTGCCGTTGGGCGATGCTGTGCCGTTGGGCGATGCCGTGTCGTTGGGCGATGCCGTGTCGTTGGGCGATGCCGTGCCATCGAGCAGGACGGGGCCGCACCACGCGCCTCCGCCCGGGATGGTCCAGGTGGCCTCGAGGTGCCAGTCGGCGGGGAACGCGGGATCGTCGATCTGCGCGCCGACGGTGTACACCGCGGTCTGCGGGCTGCGTACCGCGGCGCCGCGCAGCGCCGAGATGACCTGGTGACCATTGCTGTCGGCGGCGAACAGGCGCACGCACAAGAAGCCCTGCCACCCGCCGCGCTGTTCGGGGTCGAGCGACACCTCGCCATCGACCACGGTGACCGGCGACTGCCGACCGGCGATGAGGCGTTGTTCGAGCGTGACGGTGAAGGTGCCCACGGCGGTGCGCTCGACGCCTTGCTGGTTGTCGGCCCACCCAGCGCAGTCGGCGTTCTCGACGAACGCGACCTGCTGGTAGAGGCGCGCCGACGCCGGGTCGAGTGCCGTCGCCGCCGGCATCGCCTGCTCGTCGGAGATCGCGTAGTGCACGTGCACAGTGGGCTCCATGACGTCGGGCTCCATGACCTGGGCCGACGTCAGGTCGGCCGTCCGCTGGTCGCCCATCCCGCCGAGGGTGAGCTGCTCGACGAACGGCCGGTCGGCGCCGTCGAGCGGCACGGTGAGCGTGAGCCCACCGCCGATCTGCGCGCGCCCGGTCGCGCTGATGGCCAGCACGTCGGCGTGCAGCACCGCTCGGCCGGCTGAGGCGTGCGCGCGCACGGTGTCGAGCGGCAGGGTGATGCACGCGAGCATCTGCCGCTGCTGGTGCGTCTGGTCCCACGTCTGCTGCCACTGGGCATCGAAGTCGGGCGACGTCACCATCGTCACCTTCCCGAGCGCTGTGCCATCGCCCCACGTGCCGGTGAGTGCGATCGTGGACGGCTGGTTCACCAGCACGCCGACGATGGGCCGGGTCGCGGGCGTGAGGAAGGCGTCGGGCACCGTGCCGGCCTCGATGGTGTTGCACAGGTCGGCGAACCCGTCGGCCGCGGCGAACGGGATCGAGAGCTGTAGCGGTGTGAGCGTCGGCGTCGCCGCGGTCTGCGTCGAGCGCACGGTGCCGCCGGCCCCGGGCTGGCCGATCACGCCGGGTCGCGCAGGAGCTCCGTCGATGGCGAGCGTGCTGGTCGGTGCCGCGGGCGGTGCGAGCGCGCTGACCGGTGTGGGCTCGACGGGTGGCAGCACGACGGGCGTGACGGCAGCGAGCGGCTGCAGCGTGCGCGCGTCGACGGGAGTGTCCGACCCGTCGCCGTTGCGTGCCAGCGGCAGCGCGGCACCGGCGGGCACCGAGGTGGCGGTGGCAGCCTGGTAGCCCACGACGCGCGTCCGGTCGACGATGTGCGGGTTGTCGCCGGTGGGAAGGTTGCGTGCAGGAGCGGTGGCGTCGAGCGCGGCGCCGGCGGGCAACGCCGTCGGGCCCGACGTGCCGGTGTCGGCGGTCGACGAGCCGTCGTCGCGCAGCACCCACCCCAGACCGCCGCCGAGGATGGCGAGCAGCAGAGGCGGCAGCACGACCCAGGCGACGCGGGAAGCCCTCACGGCGTGCACCCGCTGTGCGGGTCGCGCAGGCCCACGATCAGGGTGCCGACTCCCACGTTGCCGGCGCCGTCGGCAGCCTTGGCGGTGAGCGTGAGCGGCACCTCGCCGCCGGCCGGGCCGTTGGCGGTGATCTGCAGCCGGAAGCGGTTGCCGGCGATCGGGGTGAGGCCGGTCTCCTGCGGACCTGCCGCTGTGTTCCACGCGGCGGTGATCGAGCGGATCGTCAGCGGCAGCGTGGGGTCGTCGACCGTGATGGTGACCTCCAGGTCGGTCTGCGTGGGGCACAGCGGAGGGTCGGTCAGCACGTACAGGAACGGCTGGTCGGGTCGGTTCGTGGTGAGCGTCACCGTGGGCGGCGTGCGATCGGTGGAGATCGTGGTGGAGGTGGTGCTGCTGGTGGAGGTGGTGCTGCTGCTCGACGTGGTGGTCGAGCCGGGGACGGAGGTGGTGGCACCGACGAGCGTGCTGGGCGGAGCGCTGGTGGGCGGCGCGGTGGTGCCGGTGGTCGGGTCGCGGTCGCAGCCCATCTCGGGCAGGTCGCGTGTGGACGCGAGCGTGTCGACCATCGCCAACGGCACCCAAGCCGGCCGATCGGCTGCGTCAGGTTGGCGGATGACCGCCCAGCGCCCGTCGCTGATGCCGATGACGTGCACCACCTGGCCGGGCTGCAGAGTGCCGATCGACGACGCGCCTTCGATGGGGCAGGTGAACATCGCGACCGTGCCGCGTACCGTCGCCGTGGTCGTGTGCGCCGCGCCCGACGAGCGGTGCATCACCAGGAAGCCGGCGACACCGGCCAGCATCGACACCAGCGCGACCACGAGCCGTGCGCCGAGGCTGCTGCCGCTCATGGGCGGGTTCCCGAGGCGTGCACCTCGTCAGTGAAGCAGGCGGAGCTGTGGCGATGCACGGATCATCATCGGCGCCGACCATGCCGCACTCCAGTGCGGGCGGCTCTTACCTGATTCTTGCCCAACTCCCAGGAATCCCCCAGGAGCCGCTTCTACGCTGCCCCGACCGAACGATCTGTCACGACGAGGCCTGGTCCGAATGTCATCCCCTGTTCCCCGCTTCGAGGCCGTGTCGCGACGTCACTTCCTCGCCGTCGGCGGGCTCGGCGCTCTTGCGTTGCTGCCCGGTGTGGCGTGCTCGCACGACGACAAGGCCGTCTTTGCCCGGAGCACGAGCACCACCGCCGCCACGACCGGCACCGGTAGCGACACTGGTAACGGCACCGCCGCCTCCACGGTCCCCTCGTCGGGCGCTGCTCCGAGTGCCACCACCGCGTTCGGGAGCACCACCACCGTCGTCGCCACCCGGTCGGATGGCCCTGCGCTGCCGGCGAAGGCGAAGGCGACGGTGGCGTTCTCGTTCCAGGGGCAGGGCGGCGACCGTGTGCGCAACCCGTACATCGCAGTGTGGATCGAGGACACGGCGGGCCACGTCGTGCGCAACCTCGCCATCTGGTACCGCCAGGGCGACGAGCAGTACCTCGGCCACCTCACTCGTTGGTACGACAGCGAGTCGACCTGGCTCAACGGCAACGGCGCCGACGACACCACCGCCGCATCGGGCGCCACTCGGGCCGCCGGCCAGTACCAGCTGAGCTGGGACATGAAGGACGCGGCGGGCAAGCTGGTGGCACAGGGCGAGTACGTCGTGTTCATCGAGGCAGCCCGGGAACACGGGCCGTACGAGCTCGTCACCGGCAACGTCACGTTGGGCACGAAGGCGTTCACGAGCGCGCTCACCGACAACGGCGAGCTCTCCGGCGCGAAGGTCACCTATGCCGTCTGATCGCCGTGCCCCGACCGCCTCGCGCACNNCCGCGCGGCCGCGGCGGCAAGGGTGCGCTCGCTCGCAGCGGGGCGCGTCCCCAGGCGTCGCCGCGCCGTCGCCGCGCTGCCACCACCAACCGGTGGATGCGGTGGCTGCACGTCTACGCCAGCATGATCTGCTTCGTCGTCGTGCTCTTCTTCGGCGTCACCGGGCTCACGCTCAACCACCCGAGCTGGACGTTCGGCGACCCGCCCAGCACGCACACGTACACGGGCGATCTGCCTGCCAGCTACATGGGCAGCAACGGCACGGTCGACTTCCTCGCGGTGAGCGAGTTCGTGCGCAACAAGTACGACGTTCGCGGCGAGGTGTCGCAGTACGGGGTCGACGGGAACCAGGGCACCATCAGCTACAAGTCGGCCGGGTACGCCGCCGACCTGTTCTTCGCCGTCGACAAGGGCACGTACAAGCTCGATGTCGCCCAGGCCGGTCTGGTCGGTCTGATGAACGATCTCCACAAGGGTCGCGACACGGCGTCGTCGTGGAACTGGGTCATCGATCTGTCGGCGATCTTCCTGGTGTTCGTGGCGCTCACCGGATTGGGCATCCAGGTGTTCCAACGCAAGCGCCGCACCCGCGCCATCATCTTCGCCGGCGCCGGCGGTGTGCTGGCAGTGATCCTCACCCTCGTCGCGATCCACTAGCGCTGTTCTGCTGCATCCCAGGCGTGGCTGCGCCACATCTCGCCGCGCTCGTCGAGCAGGCAGCAGGCAGCACCGTGCGTCGCCTCCGTGGCGGCCAGGCCGTCGGCGATCGGCAGCACCCCCACCACGGTCGCCAGTGCATCGGCGGTCGCGCAGTCGGGTGCGAGCACGCTGGCCGACCACACGTGCCGCGCCGGGTGGCCGGTGCGCGGGTCGATCACGTGGTGATGCACCTGTTCGCCGACCCGCAGGCCGCGACGCGACGGGCTGCTCGTCGCGAGGGCTGCGTCGACCACGCGCACGAGCACCATCGGCGGCGCGTTGTCGTACGGCTCGCGCGGATCCTCCACGCGCCCGATGAGCTCCCCCGCGCCGCGGTGCAGGAGGTCGCCGCCAGCGTTCACCACCACTTGCTGCACGCCGGTCATCGTGGTCGCCTGCTCCGCCGCCCGGTCGACGATCCAACCCTTCGCGATCGCGTGCAGATCGAGATGGGTGCAGTCGCCCGTGCGTTCGACGCGACCATCGGAGTGCACACGGTACGGGAGGTCGACGATCGACGCGGCGAGCCGCGCCAACTCGTCGGCACCGGGCTCGCGTTGCTCGTCGACGGCGCGCTGCCAGCGAGCGCGCAGCACCCCGACCGCGGGGTTGAACGCGCCAGCACTGCGCGCATGCCACGTCGCGGCGAGGCGCAGCAGCGTGCGCAACTCCGGGCCTGCCTCGTCGATCGCGCTCGCTCGCCACCGCGACCACTCGCTGTCGGGACGGTAGGCCGACAGCAGCGCCTCGAGCCGGTCGAACTCGGCGAGCACGCGTCGTTCGGCTTCCTCGGCGGTCGCGCGGTCGGTGGCGTGGAAGCGCAACGCCACGCGAGTGCCCAGCACGGGCTCGACCGAGCTGGTGAAGACGGGCATCTCAGTCGGCGGCAGGGAACGACGTGGGCACGTCAGGCGCGCATGACCGCGAGCTCGGCCGCGATGAGATCGCGTACGCGCTCGCGGAGCACGGGCACGTCGGCCTTGGTCATCCCGGCGGTCTCGATCGGCTCCAGCACCCGCACCTCGGCGTGCGTGACGTTCATTCGCCAGTCGCCCGTCTGCAGCGCCTCTCGCGTGCCGTTCACCACGAGCGGCAGGATGGGGCAGCCGGTGTCGATGGCGAGGCGGAAGGCGCCGTCCTTGAACTCGCCGAGCGCCCCGTCGCGCGTGCGCGTGCCCTCGGGGAACAGCATCACGCTGACCCGCCTGTCGAGGCGATCGTGGCAGCCCGTCATCGCCTGGACGATGCTCTCCTTGTTGCCACGGATGAGCTTCACGTCGCCGGCCATGTACATCAGCCAACCGACGAGCGGGATCTTGAACATCGACTCCTTCGACAGCCACTTCATCTCCCACGGCAGGTGGCTGATGAGCAGCATGTCGACGAAGCTCTCGTGGTTCGAGACCACCACGTACGGCCGGCGTGGCTCGGTGATCTTCACGCCGCTCGTGCGGAAGCGCCACAGCGGGTTGAGCCACTGGTGCACCACGCACAGGCGCCGGAACAGGTAGCCCGGCCAGTAGCGGCCCTTGTCGAACGGCGCAGTGACCATCCAGACGACGAAGACCATCGGCACCCAGATGACGACGATGATGCCGAGCACGAACCACGACCACGCCGAGAGCACGGTACGGGCCACGGGGTTGCCCAAGAAGCGGTGGCGCGCAGAACGATTGGCCATGGCACCATCGTGTCACGCCCGGACGCCCGATTCGCACCCTAACGTTCGGGCGTGGGTCGTCGTCTGGCCGTCGCGGCCGTCCTGGTGCTCGGGGCCGGTTCGGCCGCGTGCGCCGGCGACGCCGCGCCCAGTGCCGGGCACTCGCCGGCGTTCGACGCGCTGGTCGCTCTGGCGACCCCCGGTCGATGGCGCAGCACCGGCGACGACCGCATCGAGGTGTGGGTGTGTCGCGTGCCGGCCGACTCCACCTCGGCGGTCTACGGCGGCCTGCCGCTGCGGTTGGCGATCACCCCGCAGAGCGTGACGGCAGTGGTGAGCAGCCGTGTGCCGGCGTACTTCGCTGCCATCTCGCACGGTGCGTACCGGCCCGAGTTCGTACCGGGGGGCGAGGTGACCATGGGTGCGCACGACGAACCGCAGGCGTGTGTCGACCACGCCATCGCGGGCGCGGCCCCGTCGACGCGCGCCGTGCTCGTCGTGGCCGACGCGGAGCACGCCGACGGACAGCCGGGAGGGTTCGGCTCGGGTGGCGATCCGTGCCCCACGGCCGGCCCGTGTGCCGAGTCGGTCGCCCGCCGGGCCGCGTACGTCGGTGCCTCCGACTTCGATCCCGACTGGGGCGGCTCCGCACCGATGGATCTCGTCGAGCACGAGCTCGGCCACACGCTCGGTTGGGTGCACAGTGGCTACGACGCGTCGGCCGCGCAGCCGTATCGCAGCGCGCTCGACGTGATGAGCAACAGCGCCGCTCCCCGCGACACCGACCCGTCGCGTCGCGACGCTCCCGACACGTTGGCCATCGACCGCGTGATGGCGGGCTGGTTGCCGCTCACCGACGTCACCGTCGCCCCGGCGAGCGGAGCCCACGTCGTGCTCTCGCCGTCGACCGGCGTGTCGGGCACCCGTCTTCTCGTGCTGCCCGTCGACGCCAACACGTTCCTCACGGTCGAGCGGCTCACGCCCGACGGTTTCGACGCGCACCTGCCGTCCGCCGGCATCGCGGTGCATCGCGTACGACTCGTGGGTGGTGAGCTGCAGCCCCTCGAGCCGCTCGTCGGCGCGCCGCCGTACACCGCGTTGCTCGCTCCCGGCGGTTCGCTGCGCAGCGACCGTTGGCGCATTGCCGTCGATGCCGGCGGCGAGGTCACTGCGCAGCCTGCCCAGTAGTGTCGACTCGATGACACCGGAACAGCAAGCACTCTTCGACGCAGCCGTCGCCGCGCAGGCGAAGTCGTACTCGCCGTACTCCAAGTTCAAGGTCGGTGCGGCGATCCGCACCACCAACGGCACCATCTACGCAGGGTGCAACATCGAGAACGCCGCCTACCCGCAGGGCACCTGCGCGGAGGCCAGCGCCATCGCGATGATGGTGTCGGCGGGCGAGCGCGAGATCGCAGAGGTGCTCACCGTGTGCGACGGCGACCTGCTCGGCACGTGTTGTGGTGGCTGTCGCCAGAAGCTTCGCGAGTTCGCCCCGCTCTCCACGCTCATCCATGCCTGTGGGCCCGAAGGCGTGCGCCGCACGTTCACCCTCGACGAGCTGCTGCCGTTCTCGTTCGGCCCCGAGCACCTCGGCGTCTGACCGCCACCCCGTGACCGCCACCCCGTTCCGCCCGCGGTCACCTGCACCGTGAAGTGAGCGGGCAGGCCGCGTACGCTGGCGCCCGTGCCGTCGTCACGAGTCCCCCATCTCACTGCCAAGCTGCAGGGGTTCGGTACCACCATCTTCGCCGAGATGTCGGCACTGGCCACTGCAACCGCCAGCGTCAACCTCGGGCAGGGGTTCCCCGACAGCGACGGTCCGCGCGAGGTGCTCGACGTGGCCATCGCGGGTATCAACGGCGGCCTCAACCAGTACCCGCCGGGTCTGGGCATGCAGGTGCTGCGGGAGGCCATCGCAGCGCATCAGCACCGCTTCTACGGGCTCGACTACGACCCGGCGAGCGAGGTGCTGGTCACCGCCGGCGCCACGGAGGCGTTGGCCGGAGCACTGCTCGCACTGCTCGAGACCGGTGACGAAGTGGTCGTCTTCGAGCCGATGTTCGACAGCTACGCGCCGTGCATCTCACTCGCCGGTGCGGTCACCAAGCCGGTCACGCTCCGCCCACCGCACTTCGGCTTCGACCCCGACGAGCTGCGCGCCGCCATCACGCCCAAGACCAGGCTCATCCTGTTCAACTCGCCGCACAACCCCACCGGCCGGGTGTTCTCGCGCGAGGAGGTGCAGCTCGTCGCGCAGCTCGCGCTCGAGCACGATCTGCTGGTCGTCACCGACGAGGTGTACGAGCACCTCCTGTTCGACGGCGCCGAGCACGTCGCGATGGCCGCGCTGCCCGGCATGCGCGACCGCACGCTCGTCATCTCCAGTGGTGGCAAGACGTTCAGCACGACCGGGTGGAAGATCGGGTGGCTGTGCGGCCCGGCGGCGCTCGTCACCGCCGCGCGCACCGCCAAGCAGTTCCTCACGTACGTGAGCGGCGCACCCTTCCAACCAGCCATCGCGCACGGCCTGGGTCTTCCTGACTCGTTCTACGCGCAGCTCGCTGCCGATCTCCAGGCCAAGCGCGACCGGTTGCTGCCGGGGCTCATCGAGGCCGGCTTCGAGGTGTTCCACAGCAGTGCGACGTACTTCGTGACGGTCGACATCCGCCCACTGCAGCCCGATGGCGACGGGATGGCGTTCTGCCGCTCGCTGCCCCATCGCTGCGGCGTGGTCGCGATCCCGACCGAGGTGCTCTACCTCAACAAGCACGAGGGCCGTCACCTCGTCCGCTTCGCGTTCTGCAAGCAGCTCGACGTGCTCGACGAAGCCGTCCGTCGCCTCAAGACGCTCGGCTGAACGACGCTCGGCTNNGACGGAAACCGTCAGCCGTCCTGCCCGGAAGCCGATTTGGCGCTGATCCTGCCCAGAAGCCGATGCGTCAGCGGCGGTCGGGCAGGAAGCGGAACTTGTCGCGCACGCTGGCGACGGTGGCCGGTTCGATGTCGGCGTAGAGGATGGTCTCGTGCTGCGAACCGGTGGCCAGCAGCTCGCCGAGCGGGTCGACGATTCGGCTGTCGCCCACGTACCTGAGTCCGCCGCCTTCACCCACGCGGTTGCAGCCCGCCACGTAGGCCTGGTTCTCGATGGCTCGTGCGTGCAGCAGCGCCATCCAGTGGCTGCGCCGCGCCTCGGGCCAGTTGGCGGGAACCAGGTAGAGATCGGTGGTGGGGGCCATGCCCCAGAACTCGTCGGCGAAGCGCAGGTCGTAGCACACGAAGGGCGTGATGCGGACGTCGTCGATGGTCCACTGCACCAGCTCGTTCCCGGCACGGAAGTGGCGGTCCTCGCCGCCGAACGTGAACGGGTGGATCTTGCGGTAGCGGGCAAGCGACCCGTCGGGGGAGGCGAGCACGAAGGTGTTGGCCGGGCGGAGGTCGGCCGGATCGCTGTCGGCGGGCACCTCCGGGCAGCTGCCGCACACCCACACGCCGTGCTGTGCTGCCTGCTCGCGCAGGAACTGGCTGCTCGGACCGTCCTCTGGTTCGCCCAGTTCAGGCGTATCGACGGCGAACCCGGTCGAGAACGTCTCGGTCAGCATCACCAGCCGCGCGCCGCCGGCGGCCGCCGCCGCGACCATCGGGGCGAGGCGCCGGAAGTTCGCCGCGCGGTCGTTCCACACGATGTCGTGCTGGATGCAGGCGAGGCGCATGCCCCGATCCTAGAACACCACCGTGCGTGAGCGTATGGTGGCCACATGCAGGAACTCCGCACCGAACCCCGACAGCGGCGCAGCCAGCAGTCCATCGATGCCATTCTCGATGCGGCGGAACACCTCATCCATGAGCAGGGCCAGGTGGCGTTCACCGCCAACGAACTGGCGCACGCAGCCANNGCCGCGCTGGTCGATCGGTCGGTGGAGCGCATGGTTCGGGTGCTGGGCGAGGCCATCGAACAGCACGACCAGCAGCAGACGGCCACGCCGCTCCTGCTCCAACGCGCCGTGGCCGCGCTCTGTGAGCACGTCGACGCCAACCCGGCCACCGTGGCGTTGTGCCTCACCGGTGGGCCCCACGGTCCAGGGCAGAAGCTGTTCGACCAGATGGCCGAGCTCACCGGGCTGCTCCTGGTCGACCGCGTGCCGTCGATCACCGAGCCCGAGGTGCTGTTGGTGTCACGCACGGCGGTCGGCATCACACTCGGAATGCTGCACGGCTACGTCGTGGCCGGCGAGTTCCGGTCGCTCGTGCGCCAGGAGCTCGTCTACGTCCTGTCGGCCTGGCTCATCGCCCGCTACCCGGTGGCCGACGACGCGGTGTGGACGCACCCCGAGTACCTGCTGCAACCGGCGCGGTTCTCGGTCGAGGATGCCACCGAGTCGACACCGGTGTGGCCCGCTCTGGCACCCAACCAGCCAGCAGTCTGATCCCGAGATCACCGCGCCCTCACGCCGTGGGCAGCGCCAGCTCGAGCAGGCTCACGGTCTTGTCGCCACCGTCGGTGTCCTGCCGGCCGACCTCGCGGAACCCGATGGAGTGGTGGAAGTGCAACGAGGTGTCGTTGCGCGGCCGCACGTTCACCTCGCACAGGATGACCGGCCGCACGCCGGTGAACACCTCGACCAGGCGCGAGTAGA
>PMCN01000204.1 GCA_003154135.1 Acidimicrobiaceae bacterium | reverse complement strand
GCACGGCATCCGCACGGCCGGCTTCTGGACTGTCGAAGTCGGCGAGAGCAACCAGGTGCTGCACTACCTGCTCGCCTGGGAATCGCTCGCCGAGCGCGAGGAGAAGTGGCCCAGGTTCGTCGCGGACCCGGACTGGATCTCCGCCCGAGTCGCGAGCGAGACGCCCGACAAGATCGTCGCGAGCATCCGAAACGAGTTCTGGCGGCCGACCGACTTCTCGACGGTGCAGTAGCGCGCTTGGCATTCGGGATACGCGGTCCCGCGGGCGCAGACCCTCAAGGGCCGATGGCTCGACTGAAATTCGCGACGCGACGCAGACGGGCCTCTCGTTGCCTCAAGGCGAGTGACTACATTTACGAGACAAATCGCCGCAACCCAACGAGCGCATAGCTGCCTATGCGTGCGGCCTCATCGTCGATCACAGGGCGAGGTGAATGCGGAGCGCCTCGTCGAGATCTGCTTGTAGGTCGGTGGTCAACAGGCCAACTCGTGAACCAATACGCTCGACCGCGACGGAACGAACCTGTTCCGCTTGTGCCTTCGAGTCGACGGCAAGTCCGGTGACGCTGGCGGGCAGCAGAACCTGAAACGGGTAGACCCGATCGGTGTTGGACGTCACCGGGACGACCGTCACGACGCCGCGGCCGAGGTGTTCGGCGGCGTTGTTCGCGCCGTCGTTGCTGACGATGACTGCGGGCCGTTGCTTGTCAGCCTCGGTGCCGCGCGCGGGTTCGAGGTCGACGAGCCTGATCTCACCCCGTCGCATCGGCTAGCCCGTCAGCGGTCGTTGTGTCCCACACGGCGCTGTCGTCGCTGGTGGCCCACTCGGCCCACGCATCCTCGTAGGCGGAGCCGAGTTCGGACGCTCGCAGCATCCGAACTGCCTTGTGTACGACTGCTGAACGGGAGGCAAATCCCTCTCGTTCGGCGTAGGTGTCGAGGAACTCGACATCATCATCGGGGAGGCTCACGCTGACCTTCATACCGTCATACTACTAATGGTCCTACCTGAGTAGCAAGAACCTCAGTGGCGCCAGACCTGAGTTGCCGGCATCGGCCTGGCATCGAGCGCAGATGAAGACTCCGTCGGGGGTGACATCTACGACGCAGGTGGTGGCTGATCGACGCACGGCTTCATCCACATGAGCCGGCCGGCGAGTGTTGGTTGCAACATCAGACCTGGTCCAGACCAGTCGGGGAGGGGAGATTCGAACTCCCGACCTCCTGCACCCAAAGCAGGAACGCTACCGCTGCGCCACTCCCCGTGGAGTTGTTCAGGACCCGGAGCGTACCTGCTCAACCGTTGGTGGCGACGGGCCGGGCCGCGGCCACCGTGGGGCCGCGGATCGCGGTGGGCCTAACATCGGTCGCAGCCGAATGAAGAGGTGAGCCGGGTGCGCGTGGTCGTGATGGGTGTTGCCGGGTCCGGCAAGACCACCGTCGGCATGGCCGTCGCCCACCGCTCGGGCACGTCGTTCGTCGATGCCGACTCGCTGCACCCACGGGAGAACGTCGACAAGATGGCTGCCGGACAGGCCCTCACCGATGACGACCGGTGGCCGTGGCTCGCTGCTGTGCGCCGCGAACTGCGACGATCCGAGTCGATCGTCGTCTCGTGCTCCGCCTTGAAGCGCTCGTACCGCGACGCGCTGCGTCAGGCCGGCGAGGTGCGGTTCGTGTTCCTCGATCTCGACGAGCGCACCGCACGCGAACGTGCCGCGTCGCGCGAGGGTCACTTCATGGGCGAGGCCATGGTGGCCGGCCAGTTCGCCACGCTCGAACGGCCCGGTGCCCACGAAACCGACGTGCTGGTCGTCGATGCCACGGCGGCGCTCGGCTCGATCGTCGACGATGTGGTCGACCATCTGCCACAGGTGCGACCGGGCCTCGGTGTCGTCCCGCTCCTGGCCGACGGCGGCGACGATCGCGACATCACACCGGCGCAGTTGGCCGACCACCTTGACCGAGTGGTGCGCGAGCACGTGCTGACCCGCGGGGTGACACGGGTGCTGCTCGTGCCACCCGACCAGACCCGGCTCCACTCGCGCGCCGGCGAGATCACCGGCGGGCTGCTCCGTCTCCTCGAGGCGGCCGGCATCGAGGTGGGAGTGCTGCCCGCGCTGGGAACACATGTGGCGATGGGCGACGCCGACGCGGCGGCGATGTTCGGCGATGCCATTCCGGCCGCCCGCCTGCTGCGCCATGAATGGCGCGGCTCGTTGCGCACGATCGGTGAGATCGGTGCCGCCGAGGTGGGTGTGCTCACCGACGGCGCGTTCGACGAGGCCATCCCTGTGGCGGTCGACGCGCAGCTCTTCGACGGATGGGACCTCGTCATCTCGGTGGGCCAGGTGGTGCCCCACGAGGTGATCGGCATGGCGAACTTCACCAAGAACCTCGTCATCGGGTTGGGCGGCGCGCCCACCATCCACCGGAGCCACTTCGTCGGCGCCGTGGCCGGGTTGGAGTCGATCATGGGGCGTGCGTCGTCACCGGTGCGCGACGTGGTCGACGCCGCCTTCGACCGCTACCTGTCGCCGTTGGTGCCGGTGGTCTGGGTGTTGACGGTGGTGGAGGACACGAGCAGCCGCATGGTGCTGCGCGGGCTGTACGCGGGCGCCGGCGACACGACGGAGTCCGGCGGCGCCGCGTTCCGCGCCGCCGCCGCGCTCGCGCAACGCGCCAACATCACCGTCGTCGACGAGCCGCTCGAGCGCGTGGTCTGCTGGCTCGACCCGGCAGAGTTCCGCAGCACCTGGTTGGGCAACAAGTCGGTGTATCGCACGCGCATGGCCATCGCCGACGGCGGTGAGCTGGTGGTGCTCGCCCCGGGCGTGCACCGCTTCGGCGAGGACGAGCTGATCGACCGGCTCATCCGCCGGCACGGCTACCGCGGTACCGCTGCGGCACTCGCGGGCGTGCGCTCCGACCCTGAGCTGGCGGCCAACCTGGGCGCTGCCGCGCACCTCATCCACGGCAGCTCGGAGGGTCGCTTCCGCATCGTGTGGTGCACCGATCCGGCCAGCGGCGGCCTCACCCGAGACGAGGTCGAGTCGGTCGGCTACGAATGGCGCTCGTTGCCCGAGGAGCTCACGCTCGCGGGTGTCGACGGGTCGGCGCCCACCGGTCCGAGGCGCGACGCCGACGGGCGCGAGTTCTTCTACGTCGGCAATCCGGCGATGGGGCTGTGGTCGACCGCTGCGCGGTTGCGATGAGCGTGCACACTCGCGCCCTCAGGAACGCTGCAGGAGTGCCGCCAGGCGCACGCTGACGCTCGCCGTGATCGTCGGGTTCCCGGTGAGGTCACCGAACACCGCATCGAGGCCGAGCAGCGAACGAGTGAGCGCGGCCGCATCGTCGCCGTCGAGCGCGGCGATGCCGGCGTAGCGGGCGGCCAACGGGTCGTGCACCGAGCGTGGGGCGCCGAGGTGATCGCGGCCGAGCGTCGACCAGGCCCAGAGGGCGAGCACGTCGGCGATCGCGTCGACGGGCAGTCCGCGGGCGTAACGGGCGCGCACCGTGTCGAGCAAGCGCTGCGGCAGCTTCTGGCTGGTGTCGGTGGCGATCTGTGCGCAGCGGTGGGCGAGCGCGGCGTTGGCGAAGCGCCCGAGCGTGGTGGTCACGTAGCCGTCGAGGTCGACACCCTCGGGCGCAGCGACCACCTCGGTCACCTCGGCGGCGACGCGTTCGAGCAGCCGACGACCGCCCGGATCTGCGACCACTCGATCGACCGTGTCGAGGCCGTGGCGCAGGCCGTAGTGGGCGGCCGCGGTGTGCATGCCGTTGAGCACGCGCAGCTTCAAGGTCTCCCACGGTGCCACGTCGTCGACAAGGGTGACGCCGACCTGCTCGAGCGGTGGGCGAGCGGTCGCCCAGTCGTGCTCGACCACCCACTGCGAGTACGGCTCGGCGCGCACCGGCCACGCGTCGTCGACGCCCGTCAGCGCCGCGACGCTCGCGCGGAACCGGGCGTCGGTGGCGGGCACGATGCGGTCGACCATGCTGCACGGGAACCGCATGTTGCGCTCGATCCACGGCCGCAGCGTGGGGTCGCTGCCATCCGCCAGGGCGAGCACCACTGCGCGCAGAGTTCGGCCGTTCGACGGCATGTTGTCGAGACTCAGCACGGTGACGCCTGCGCTGCCGGTCGCGCGCCGGTCGGCGGCGGCGAGCACGAGATGGCCGGGCAGGCTGCGCGGCGAATGGGGTGCCGCGAGATCGTGGACGATGTCGGGGTGGTGCAGATCGAGCCGACGGTCGGCGGGGTCGCAGCAGTACCCCTTCTCGGTGACGGTGACCGTGACGAGCGTCGTGGAGGTCGCGGCGAGAGCGGCTCGAACCTCCGCTGCATGTGATGGTGCGTGCAGCACCCGCAGCACGCTGCCCACGATGCGAGGCTCGATGGCGTCGCTGCTCACCACCGCGAGCGTGTACAGGCCGTCCTGCGGACCGAGCGCGGTGGGCACGTCGTCGTTGCGCAGCGACACGCCGACGATGCCGAGGTCGCTGTGACCGGCAGCCAACATGTCGTCGAGGTAGACCGCGAGGTGGGCGCGCGAGAACGCGCCGAGGCCGAGGTGCACCACAACCTCACCGACCGAGTCGCGTCGGTACGCCGGCTGCAGGGCGTGTGCGTGGGCCGCGGTCGCCGACGACAACCGCGGCGCAGTCATGACCGGTGTCCGAGCTTGAACACCTCGCGCGAGCGGTCGGCCGCGAGGTCGACGGCGATCTCGTGGGCCTCGTCGATCTCGAGCCGATGGTCGAGCACCAACTCGGAGAGGTAGCGACAGTCGACCCGGCGGGACACGTCGTGACGGGCGGGGATGGACAGAAACGCGCGGGTGTCGTCGACGAACCCGGTCACGTTGGCGAACCCGACCGTCTCGGTGACGGCTCGGCGGAAGCGCAGCATGCCCTCGACGCTGTCGAGGAACCACCACGGCGGGCCGAGGAACAGGGCGGGGTAGTGGCCGGCGAGCGGTGCCAGCTCGCGCGAGAACGTCGTCTCGTCGAGTGTGAAGAGCACCATGCGAAAGCGCGGATCGTTGCCGAAGCGGTCGAGCAGCGGTCGGAGGGCGTCGACGTAGTTCATCGGTCCGGGGATGTCGCCGCCCTGGTCGCGACCGAAGCGCTGGTACACCGCACGGTTGTGGTTGCGTCGCGAGCCGGGGTGCAGCTGCATCACCAGCCCGTCCTCGGTGCTCATGCGGGCCATCTCGGTGAGCACCTGGCCGCGTAGGTCGTCGCTGCCCGCTGGGTCGAGGGTGCCGCGTCGCGCGCGATCGAGCAACGACTGCGCGGTGGCCGCGGGGAGATCGGAGGTGCGGGCCGACGGGTGGCCGTGATCGGTGGCGGTGGCACCCAGCGAGCGAGCAAGCTGGCGTCGGTCCCACAGCGCGCCCAGGTACTCGTCCCAGCGGCTGACGTCGCGGCCGGTGAGCTCGCCCAGCCGCAGCACGTTGTCGGCGTAGCCGTCGTGGTCGGGGTCGACCACCGAATCGGGCCGGAACGTGGGGAGCACCCGACCGGCGTAGCCGTCGTCGACGAGGCGCTGGTGGTGGCGGAGGTCGCTGAGCGGCGAGTCGGTGGTGGTGATCACCTCGATGCGGAAGCGGTCGAGCAGCGCCCGCGGACGGAACTCGGGGAGAGCGAGGCAGGCAGCGATGTGGTCGTACGTGACGTCTGCGGTCGCCGCGTCGAGGCGTTGGGTGAGGCCGAACACCTCGCCGAACACGTGGTTGAGCCACATGCCGCTGGGCGTACCGCGGAAGAGGTGGAAGTGTGCGGCGAACGTGCGCCACGCATCGCGGGGTGCGGCAGCAGGCCCGCCGTCGAGGGGCCCTACGCCGAGCGCCTCCAAAGGCACGCCCTGGCTGTACAGCAGGCGGGTCACGTAGTGGTCGGGTGTCACCAGCAGCGAGGTGGGATCGCCGAACGGTTCGTCGTCGGCGAACCACTGCGGGTCGGTGTGACCGTGGGGGCACACGAGGGGCAGTTCGGCGACGGAGGCATACAGCTCGCGCGCCACCGCGAGCGCCTGGGGGTCGGCGGGCAGCAGGCGGTCGGGGTGCAGTACGAGTCGCGTGGTGCGGATGGTAGCGAGCGGCGTCAGTCGTCGGCGCGCACGACGACGACGGGGACAGGGGAGTGCTGCAGCACCGTGCGGCTCACCGAGCCGAGCATCAGTGCGGCGAACCCGCCGTGACCCCGCGATCCGACCACCACCAGGTCGGCCGACTTCGCAGCGTCGATGATGGCCTTGGCCGGGCTCTCCTCGCTGATGATCGAGTGGCAGCGCACCGTGGGCGCCTGCTGGCGCACCTTCTGCGCGCTGGCTTCGAGCGTGCGCATCGCATCGAGGCGCATCTCGTCGCGGGGCTCGCTGACGCCGGATCGGGGACCGACGTAGGGGTAGATCCAGCCGTGCACCAGTACGAGCTCGGCGTTGCAACGTGCGGCCTGATCGACGGCCCAGCGCAGGGCGGCATCACTGCCGGGTGATCCGTCGATGCCCACCGCGACACGCCCGATGGCTGCGTCCTTGCGTTCGCTGCCGTGCACCACCACGACGGGGCACTTGGCGCGGTGGGCGACGACGGTGGCCACGGAGCCGAGCACGTCGGTGAGACGACCGGGGTGCGACGTGGCACCGATGACGACGATGTCGTCGGGCTGGGAGGCACCCACCATCGCGTAGGCGGGTGCCCCCAGCACCGTCTCCCCCGACACCTCCACCCCGAGGCCGAAGGAGCGAGCGAGGGTGACCGCTCGCTGATTGATCGCTTCCTTCTCCTCGACGATGCTCTCCATCGCCGAGCCGGTGATCGCGCCGGTGCCGATCATGCCGGCCTCCACGGCCACCGGGAGCTCCGCACACGTCACCACGTGGAGGGGCCAGTCGCGGCGGGCTGCCTCATGAGCAGCCCACCGCAAGGCCTCGACCGATCCCTCGGTGCCGTCGACACCGACGAGGATCCGTGGTGTGCGGGGCATCATGACGTCACCGCTCCACGATCAGCGCGGTCACCATGTACTTCATGCCTTCGGGGGTCTCGGCGTGGGTGAGGATGTGGCAGTGCCACGCCCACACGCCCGGGATCTTGGCCATGTAGAGCACGGTGTATCGCTCGCCGGGAGCCACGAGGATGGTGTCGGTGGGTGTCGGGGTCAGCAGCGGTTCGCCGTCCTTGGCGATCACCCATCCCATCGGCTGGTGGAGGTGCATCGGGTGCGACAGGAGGCCCTCGTTCATGTAGGTGACCTCCATCACCTGACCCACCCGCAAGGTGTACGGCTCGGTGGCCGGGAAGCTCTTGCCGTTGAGGCTCAGACCGATGACGCCTGCGTCGTTGAGCACGAGGTTGATCTTCTTGTCGACGTGCGTGTAGCCCTTGTCCTTCAGCACCTGCGGGATCGGTTCGTCGCCCACCGTGAACGCTCCGAACATGCCGTCGGGGATCTGCTGCTCGGCGTTGTGGTGCGAGTGGTAGATGCCCGTGGCCGGGCCAACGGCGACGAAGTCGTAGGTGTGCGTTCCACCCGGGATCGTCGGCGTCTCCGTGTACGGGTCGACGCCGTCCATCACGTTGGGCACCTGGATGCCGTGGAAGTGGAGTGACGTGCTCTGCGGCAAGTGGTTGGTGAGCACCACACGCACCTTGTCGCCGATGTTGACGTGGATCTCAGGACCGGGGACCACACCGTTGTAGGTCCAGGCCTTGACGACGCGACCGGGCTCGACCTCCCAGTCGACCACCTTCGCCTCGATGTCGAACTCCTTGGTGCCGTCGGCAAGCGTCTTGTACGCCATCAGGTCGCCGCCGTGGCCAACGGTCTTGGCCGGGAACTTCTGGGCCTGCGACAGCATGAGCGCGTCCATCTGCGAGGCCGTGAGCGATGCGTGTGAGTCGGCAGCGCTTCCGGTCGACGACCCGCCGGTGTCGCTGACGACGAGCGTGGCGGTCATGCCGTTGCCCTCGTGGCCGGGCTGCGGGCAGATCACCTTGTAGGTGCCTGCGGGCGTGGCGGGGATGGTCACGTTCAGCGAGCCGCCGGCCGGGATCGGGTCGCTCTTGATGCCGAGCTGTGCGATCTCGATGTTGTGCACGTTGCCGCTGCTGCCGTTCATCAGGTGCAGCGTGGCGCCTGCGGTGGGAATGGTGATGGTGGCCGGGTTGAAGGAGAAGTCCTTGAGCGTCACGTTGACCGTGGTGGTCGCGGCTCCTGCACCTCCCCCTGTGCCGCCGGCACTCGACGACGAACCATTGTCGCGAAGTCCGAATATGGCGACGCAGAGTGCGGCGACTGCCGCTGCGAACGCGAGCCAACTGAGAACTGACCGGTCATCCTTGCTCATGCGTGCCATCGTGCTGGCCCCACGGTGGGGTCAGTAGGGCAGTTGGCACGCGTGGCTCGGGACCAAAGTCCCATGCCCGCGTGCCAGCTGCCCACTACTGCGTGCGGCCGCCGGCCCGACTACACGCCGGTGCCGGGGGGCACGGCGCCCTCCGTGGTGCCGAACGAGCGCGGCACGGGGCCCTGGGCGAGCACCGCGGCCAGCACGGCGGCGTGCCGGGCCTCCACGCCGCCCACGCTCATCAACGCCGTGTTGAGGGTGAGGTCTTTGACGGTGCCCACGCCCGCCTGGTAGGTGGCCGCGGCTGCCCGCTCGAGGGTGAGGGCGAGCATCAGCACACCCTGCTCGTCCTTCAACGCGTCGATGGTGGGCTTCAGCTGTGCCATCACCGCCGGGTTGGGGTCGGTGAATGGGTTGCCGCCCATGTTCTTGGTGGCCGATTGGAACAGCTGGCTGTGCTGCTGGTGGTGGCTCTGGAAGAGCTTGGCGGCGTCGGCGACGGCGGCGGTCTTCACGAGGCCGGAGTCGATGGCCAGCTGGTAGGCGGCCACCGCCAGGTTCTCGATCGACGACGCCGTGCGCAGCAGGGTGATGTCGCCCGCCGACGTGGCGACGGTGGTGCTGGTCATGGTGTCGGTGGTCATCGTCGTGCCCGGCACCATGGTGCTCGCGCTCGAGGGTGCCGAGGTGGTGGTGCTTGCCGCCTTGTCGCTGCCACACGCCGCCAGCAGTGCGGCGCCGGCGACGGTGATGCCGCCCACCCGGAACAGCGAGCGGCGGGTGAGGCCGCCGAGCAGCACCGAGGAGGTCTCGTCGTCGGTGCGGTCGGAGCGGTCGAGGAAGCGGGCAACCGCGTCGCCGAAGGCGGGCATGGAGGCGCGGTGTTCGAGCTCGCTGTCGCGTGCGTCGCGCCGGGTCTGGTCGTGGTTCATGTGCATCTCGTTTCGTGTCGTGGGCGGGGGTCAGGCGACGGGGAACTTGGCGGGGTCGACGAACGCGGTCTGCGTCTCGAAGGGGGGCAGCATCGTCGCGGCGTCGGCACCGATCACCTGGCCGAGCACCACGGCGTGCTGGGCCTCGACCGGCAGGATGGAGGCCGTCAGCTGCAGCGCGGCCACCGAGGTGAGCGCTCCCAGGGCGAAGAGGTACGTGGCGGCCGCCGCGTTCTCCAGGTCGTAGGCGAGCTTGACGATGTCGTTCTCCGACTTCGCCGCACCGAGGCCGGGCGACAGTGCGTCGAGCAGCTTCTGGTTGAGCTTGTTCGGTGCGGCCGAGCCNNGCCGCGGTGTACGCCGCCACTGCTGTCAGCTCGACGCTCTGCGCGAAGGCGGCGATGCCCGCGTCGCCATCGGCCGCGTACACCCGTGGCAGCAGATCGGCGATGGGCAGCACCTGGCTGCCGATCGTGAGCAGCCCGGCACCGGCGACAGCTCGCCGGACCATGGCCCGCTGGGTGATGCCACGGGTGGCGATGTTGCGGAACCGGAACTGGCGGGTCTCGCTGTGCAGGGCCTGGATCTCGTCGGGCAACGAATCCATGCCGGCTCGGTGCTGGTCGTCCGTCGCGGCCACGAGGGCGCGCAATGACTGCTCACTGATCTCCACGGTGTGCTCCTTCTGGTGGGTTTCTTGGGGATGGCAGGCAGCCGAGGGCTACCCGGTGACGACGACCGTGGCGGTCATCGAGGGGTGGATGCCGCAGAAGTAGGTGTAGGTGCCTGCGGCGTCGAAGGTGTGCTGGAAGGTGTGGCCGGGGGTGATCGGGTCGCTCCGGAAGGTGCCGGCCTTGTCGACCACCGAGTGGGAGAACTGGTCGTGATTCGTCCACGTGACGGTGTCGCCCACGTGCACCGTCACGTGCGCCGGGTGGAAGGCGAAGTCCTTCACCTCGACCGAGCCGGGCGCGGAGGGAGTGTCGCCCCCGGCTCCGGTCGAGGCGTCGGCGGGGGAGGCAGCTGCCGACGCGGTGTGGTCCCACCACGTGCCGGCGGCGACAGCCACCAGCACGACGGCGGCAGCGGCGGGGAGCACGAGGCGTGCGCTGGGCCGTTCTCCGGCGCCGATCGTGGGGATGAACGTGAGCGCCAGCAGCAGCAGTGCGGCCACCTCGGCGACCAGCGCGATGGCCGCCTGCGGCGATGGCTGCAGCCCGTGCTCGCGCAGGCCGAACACGCCGTCACCCACCCGGCTCATCGCAAAGGCACCCAGGGTGCCGACCGACACGGCCATGCCGGCGAGGCGCACGGCGGTGTCGGTGCGGGCGATCAGCGCGACGGCGACGACCGTCGAGGCGACCGCGTTGAGCACGAACGAGCGGCCGAGGTCGGCGTCGGGGAGTGACCGGTAGCCGTGCAGGTACAGCTGCAGGTGCACGAGGCCGCCGGTGAACACGGCGACGGCGGCGAGGCAGCGCAGCGCGGTGCCGGCGGTGGTACCGGTCGGGGTGGGGGAGTGGGTGCGGCTCACGACCTTTGTTCGGAGCCGTTGCGACTCTGGATCGGTGCGCGTCCCCCGGCGACTACCGCTGCTTGGCGAGCTTCTCGAGTCGCTTCGCGGCGCGGCCGACCGGCTTCAGGTTGCGCTGGTCGAGGTCGCCGTGCTCGATGCCGTTGACGAACAGCACGCGGTACCGCTGCCAGTTGAACCCGTTGGCGAGGATGACCTTGCCGGCGGTGCCCGACGGCACCCCGTCGAGGTCGGCGGTGCTCTCCACACGGTCGCCCATGCGCAGGTCGAGCTGGTTCGGGTGCGGATTGGCCAGCGCATGCGGCTTCCAGAACGTCATGCCTGCATTCTGCCCGATCCGTTCCGGCAGCGGGGCATTCGGCAGGTTGGTGCCGGTCGCCGGTAGAGTCGTCGCTCTGTGAAAAGCACCATCTCACCTGCCGACGACACTGCTCCGATCGACGACATCGCTCCGATCGACGAGGCCGCCGCCCCCCACTCAGCCGACACCGAGACCGCCGAGGCGCCCGCCGCCGACACGCCCGCGCGCACGCCGCGCCAGCTGGTGAAGCTGTCGGTCGTCGTCTCCGAGGACGAGTTCGACCGCGACATCGACCAGGCGTTCCGCAAGATCGGTCGCGAGGCCCGCCTGCCCGGCTTCCGCGCCGGCAAGGTGCCGCGCAAGGTGCTCGAAGCGCGCATCGGCCTCGGTGCCGCCCGCGACGAAGCACTGCGCGACGCGATCCCCGCCTACCTCGCGCAGGCAGTGCGCGAGCACGACATCGACCTCATCGCCACGCCCGAGGTCGAGATCACCGCCGGTGCCGAGTCCGGTCCGGTCGAGTTCGACGCCGTGTGCGAGGTGCGCCCCGTCATCACGGTGCCCGGCTACGGCGGCCTGCGCGTCGAGCTGCCCAGCCCGGTGGCCACCGACGAGGAGATCGACGAGGCGGTCGACGCCGAGCGCCGCCGTCAGGGCTCGCTGGTCGACGCGCACCGTGCGGTGCAGTCCGGCGATCACGTCACCCTCACCCTCTCGGCCAGCCGCGACGGCGAGCCGGTGGCCGGGCTCAACACCGAGGACTGGCTCTACGAAGTAGGCAAGGGCTGGGTGGCCGAGGGGTTCGACAACGAGCTCATCGGTGCGAAGGCGGGCGACGAGCTCACCTTCACCGCCAACCCGTCGGGCACGAGCGAGCCGGCCGACTTCCACGTCATCGTCAGCAACGCGCAGGAGATGCAGCTGCCCGAGGTCACCGACGAATGGGTCAGCGAGCACCTGGGCGAGTTCGACACCGTGCAGGCGTGGCGCGACGCCACCGCCCAGCGCATCGCCACGGCCAAGCTCACGCAGGCCCGCAACCTGTTCATCGACCGCACCACGTCGGCCCTCGCCGACCTCGCCGACGTGCCTGCCCCCGACAGCATGGTCAACGGCGATCTGCAGAGTCGCGTGCAGAACACCGTGCAGCAGTTCCAGGCGCAGGGCATCAGCATCGACCAGTGGCTGCAGGCCACGGGTCAGGACGCGGGCTCGTTCGTCGAGGCGCTCCGCGTGCAGTCGGTGAAGGCCGTCAAGGTCGACCTGGCCCTGCGTGCAGTCGCCGCAGCCGAGGCCATCGAGGTCACCGACGACGACGTGAACGCCGAGTATGCGCGAATCGCGATGCAGGTGCGCCAGAAGGCCAGCGAGGTGCGCAAGGCCTACGAGAAGAACGACGCGGTCACCGACCTGCGCTCGCAGCTCAGCAAGAGCAAGGCGCTCGACTGGCTGCTCGATCACGTCGAGGTGGTCGACGAGACCGGCGCCCCGATCGATCGCGACCTGCTCACCGGCAAGGATCACGATCACGACCACGACCACGACCACGATCACGACCACGATCACGATCACGATCACGACCACCAGCACGACCACCAGCACTGAGGGGACCGAGGAGCGCCATGAACGACTTCCGCATGATGTCGGGGTACCAGATCCCCGGTGTGGTCGAGCAGACCAGCCGCGGCGAGCGCAGCTACGACCTGTACAGCCGCCTGCTGCGCGACAACATCATCTGGCTCGACACGCCCATCGACGATGCGTCGGCGAGCCTCACCTGCGCCAAGTTGGTGTACCTCGAGAGCGAGAACCCCGACAAGGACATCAGCATCTACATCAACAGCCCCGGTGGCGACATCACCGCGCTGTTCGCCATCTACGACACGATGCAGTTCATCAAGAACGACGTGGCCACCATCTGCCTCGGGCAGGCCGCGTCGGCTGCTGCCGTGCTGCTCGCCGCCGGCACCAAGGGCAAGCGACTCGCGCTGCCGCACAGCCGCATCCTGCTGCACCAGCCGTACGGCCAGGTGGGCTACGGACAGGTCACCGACCTCGAGCTCGCGGCCAAGGAGATCCTGCGCATGCGCGATCTCCTGGAGGAGCTGTTGTCCAAGCACACGGGCCAGACGCTCGAGCGCGTGCACGCCGACACCGACCGCGACTTCGTCATGGAAGCGTTCGAGGCCCTCGCGTATGGCATCATCGATGATGTCATTACGTCGCGAGACATGGTCGACCGCTCCGGGCCGATCCGCTGACAGCTTCGGAACGGCGCTCGGTCAACGAGAGGGGACAGTGCAGTGGCGAAATTCGGCGACACGGGTGAACTCCTGAAGTGCTCGTTCTGCGGCAANNCAACGAGATCATCGAGGAAGAGCTCACCGACACCGGTGAGCTCCGCTTCGACGAGCTGCCCACCCCGCGCGAGATCCGCACCTTCCTCGACGACTACGTCGTCGGTCAGGAGGAGGCGAAGAAGATCCTCGCCGTCTCCGTCTACAACCACTACCGGCGCATCCAGTACCAGCAGAACGCGTCGGTCGGCCGCCGCGACGAGATCGAGCTGGCGAAGAGCAACATCTTGCTGCTCGGCCCCACGGGCTGTGGCAAGACCCACCTCGCGCAGACCCTCGCCCGCCTGCTCAACGTGCCGTTCGCCGTGGCCGACGCCACCGCGCTCACCGAGGCTGGTTACGTCGGTGAAGACGTCGAGAACATCCTGCTGAAGCTCATCCAGGCCGCCGACTTCGACGTGAAGAAGGCCGAGACCGGCATCATCTACAT
>PMCN01000170.1:2858-5659 GCA_003154135.1 Acidimicrobiaceae bacterium | reverse complement strand
CGCAGATCGACGCTGCACCAGCGCGGGGCGTGCTCGTGCACCTTGTCGGGCCAGGTGCGGTCGTGGAGCACCACCGGCACGAGGCGCTGGTACTTGTGGAAGGGCATCGTCGGGGGAGTGACTGGCTGAGGCGACATGGTGAGGATCTTTCGTGTGCGAGAGGCGTGCGGGCGAACGACTGGAATGCGAAGGGAGTACGAAGGGAGTGCGGCGCGACTCGGCCGGAAAAAGCAAGAAGCCCCGGCCGTGGGGGCTGGGGCTGCGGGCAAGCGCGAAGTATGCGGCGCTTGCCCTACATAAGCAGAAGGAGGCCGGTCGCGCGCTGCATTGGCACAAGTCTGCCGAGATCGCGGCGAAATGTCAACGCACGATCAGTCCGGCGAGGTGACGAGCGCCACCACACGAGCGGCGTCGTCGTCGACGGGCACACCGGGCCGCAGCACGATCTCGGCCGCGAGAGGCGGCTCGTAGGGGTCGTCGATGCCGGTGAAGTTGCGGATCTCGCCGGCGCGTACGCGGGCATAGAGACCCTTCGGATCGCGCTGCTCGCAGACGTCGACCGGTACGTCGAGGTACACCTCGACGAAGCGTCGGCCGCCTTCCGCGTGACGCCGGCGCACGTCGTCGCGGTCGTGTCGGTAGGGACTGATGAGCGGCACCAGCACCACGAAGCCGGCATCGACGAACAGCTGCGCCACCTCGCCCACCCGCCGCACGTTCTCGCGGCGGTCGTCGCGGCTGAAGCCGAGGTCGCGGTTGAGGCCCTCGCGCAGCGCATCGCCGTCGAGCGTGTGGTTCGCGACACCGGCGTCGTCGAGCCGACGGGCGATCGCGTCGGAGAGCGTCGACTTGCCCGAGCCGGAGAGGCCCGTGATCCAGACGGTGCACCCCTGCGGGGTCATGCTCCGCGCTCGATGATCATCCCGGCGGCCACGGTGGCGTTCGTGGTCTCGTCGACCAGGATGAAGCTGCCCGTGCTGCGGTTGCGTTGGTAGTCGTCGACGAACAACGGCGCGGTGCAGCGCACGGCGATGCGGCCGATGGCGTTGAGCCCCAGCGACGTGGCCTCGTGGTTGCGGTGGAGGTTGGTGATGTCGAGCTCGTAGCGCAGGTCGGTGACCATCGCCCGCACCGAACGGGTGGTGTGCTTCAGCGAGTACATGCCGCGCACTTGCAGGGGTGCACGGTCGTCCATCCAGCACACCATGGCCTCGAGGTCTTGCGTGACGGTCGGCCGGTTGTTGGGCCGGCACAGCATGTCGCCCCGCGAGATGTCGACGTGCTCCGTGAGGCGCACCACCACGGCATCGCCGGCGACGGCCTCGGTGCTCGTGCCGTGGAAGTTCTCGATGTGCGCCACGGTGGCCGGGAGGCCGCTGGGCAGCACGATCAGCGCGTCGCCCACGCGCAACGAGCCGCCGGCCACCGTGCCGGCGTAGCCGCGGTAGTCGTGGTGGGCGCTGCTGTGGGGGCGGATGACGTACTGCACCGGGAAGCGCGTGTCGATGAGGTTGTGATCGCTGGCGGTGTAGACGGTCTCGAGGTGGTGCAGCAGCGAGGTGCCCTGGTACCACGGCATGTTGTCGCTGCGATCGACGACGTTGTCGCCACTGAGCGCCGAGATGGGGATGAACGTCACGTCGCGCAGATCGAGCTTGGCGNNCGACGAGGTCCATCTTGTTGATGCAGATGGTGAGGTGCGGCACGCCGAGCAGCGACGACAGCAGGGTGTGGCGGCGGGTCTGCTCGACCACCCCGTGGCGGGCGTCGACGAGCACGATGGCCAGGTCGACCGTGGACGCACCGGTGACCATGTTGCGCGTGTACTGGATGTGACCCGGGCAGTCGGCGATGACGAAGCTGCGCCGGGGCGTGGCGAAGTAGCGGTATGCAACGTCGATGGTGATGCCCTGCTCGCGCTCGGCACGCAGGCCGTCGGTGAGCAGCGCCAGGTCGGTGTAGTCGGCACCGCGCCGGCGACTCACCTCCTCGATGTGCGCGAGCTGGTCGTCGAAGATGGCTTTGCTGTCGAGCAGCAGTCGACCGATGAGGGTGCTCTTGCCGTCGTCGACCGAGCCGATGGTGGCGAACCGCAGTGAACCGGTGCTGCTCATCAGAAGTACCCCTGCCGCTTGCGGTCTTCCATGCCGGCCTCGCTGATGCGGTCGTCGGCGCGAGTGGCCCCGCGCTCGGTGATGCGCGCCACCGAGGTCTCGTCGACCACGTCGTCGATGGTGGACGCCGTGGACGCGATGGCTGCGGTGCACGTGGCGTCGCCCACCGTACGGAAGCGCACCGACGTGGTGAACACCTCCTCACCGGGCAGCATCTCGATGTACGGCGACATGGCCATCAACATGCCGTCGCGCTGGAACACCTCGCGCTCGTGCGCGTAGTAGATGGATGGCAGCTCGATGTGCTCGTCGCGGATGAAGCGCCAGATGTCGAGCTCGGTCCAGTTNNGGGTCCCACTGACCGAACTCGTCGCGGTGGGAGAACACGCGCTCCTTCGCACGCGCACGTTCCTCGTCGCGGCGGGCGCCACCGAACACGACGTCGAACCGGTGCGACGCGATGGCGTCGAGCAGGGTGACGGTCTGCAGCACGTTGCGGCTGCTGCGCGGACCGCTCACGTCGGCCATGCGGCCCGCGTCGATCGAGGCCTGCACCGACGCNNATGTCGAGCTCGGTCCAGTTGCTGAGGGGGAACACGCGGAAGTGCTCGCCGCGGTGGTGGCGTGCGTTGTAGATGCCCCACAGCTCGGGTCGCTGCTGCTTGGGGTCCCACTGACCGAACTCGT
>PMCN01000170.1:0-2849 GCA_003154135.1 Acidimicrobiaceae bacterium | reverse complement strand
GCGTCGATCGAGGCCTGCACCGACGCCACTTCGAGGCGCAGCCCGTACTGCTCGACCGTGCGGTCGCGGAACTCCACCACCTCGGAGAAGTTGTGCCCCGTGTCGACGTGCATGATGGGGAAGGGCAGCTTGGCCGGGCGGAACGCTGCCATCGCCAGGTGGAGCATCACCACGGAGTCCTTGCCGCCGCTGAACAGCAGCACCGGTCGTTCGAACTCGGCCGCGGCTTCGCGGATGATGCCGATGGATTCGCTGATCAGTTCCCGGGACGCCATGAAGTGCTAGAGCTTAATTGTTGACCAGGCTCGTCACTCATTGACGAGGAAGTTCGTGAACTGCCAGGGATCGCTCGGATCGACGTGCTGTGCCTCGTCGCCGAACCGGGCGAACAGGTCGCGCCGGCTGCTCACGGGGTCCCAGTCGACAGGCCCGGAGTGCAGCGTGCCGAGGTAGCGGCGAGCCACCCCCAGCACGGTGTCCCAGGGCAGGTCGTCGGGTACGCAGAGCCCTTCGTCGGGGTGGTCGAGCATCCACGACAGGGCACCCATGATGGAGCCGCCCACCTGCAGCGTGGTGGCGCTCTGACCGGGCAGCGCGGCCCGCGCCTCGTCGATCGACAGCAACGAGCCGGTCCACCACGCCCGATAGGGGTGGCCCATGAGCAGCACGCCCAGCTCGTCGCGTCCCGACACGATCTCGTCGTTGAGGATGCGCGACTCGGGCTGCATCTCCCAACCGCGCATGCGCAGCTCGAGCACGCTGTTGATGGCCGCGTCGGACGGGTGGTAGGCGTAGTGGACGGTCGGTCGGTACACCGCGTTGGCGAAGGCATCGCGCACGGTGAGGTGCTCGCACATCGTGAACGCCTCGCCGTGACGGATCACCATGCCGCGGATCTCACCTGACGGCACCCAGCTGCGCACCCATGTCTCCATGCCGGGCCGGGCGATGCAGATCTGGTTGCACGGCCCCTCGCCGGTGTGCACGAACGCGTTCGACGGCAGGCGGCGTTCGTGCGTGCCCCAGCCCATCTCGGCGGGTGCGACACCCTCCTCGTAGAAGCCCTCGACCGACCACGTGTTGACGAACTCGCCGGGACGCTTGGGCACGTGCGACACCTGCGTGTCGCGCTCGGCGATGTGGATGACCTTGGTGCCGGTGAGCATCGCCAGCGTTGCGTACTGCTGCTCGGCGAGGGCGACGTGGAGCGCACCCGCGTGCTCACCGGCCAGGCCGTCGGCGAGCATTCGCGCCGCGATCTCGGTGAGCGCCTGCTTGGCCCAGTGGCTCACCAGCCCGGGGTTGGCACCGTGCTCGACCACCGCGGTGGCGCCCTTGTTGTGCGGCCACGAGGCCACCATGCGACGCAGCGCCATGTGCCGCACGTACAGCGTGCGCTCGAGCGGTGGCGTCTCGGTCATCGCGTCGTAGGGGTTCCACAGCTCGACGCTGGTGTTGAGGTAGCGCACTCCATGGTCGCGGCACCACTGCAGGATGGTTGGGTTGTCGATGTTCCAGGCGAGGTCGAGCAGCAGGTCGCCGTTGCCGACCCGCGCGGCGAGGAACGCGTCGAGGTTGTCGGGGGTGACGCGGCCCTGCTCGTACTGCACGCCGAGTGCGAGCGCGTCGGCGATGCGGCTGCGATTGTCGACGAAGTCGACGACGGTGACCCGTGCCGGCTCGATGCCGAGGTCACGGACGAGCAGCGGCACGGTGCACTGGGCCACCGAGCCGCAACCGAGGACGAGCACCCGCGAGGGTGCGTGCCTCATTCGGCCAGAGCGGGTGCCAGCGCGGCGAGCTCGCGGTCGAGGCCCGCGACTTCGGAGGCGGCGAAGAGGCTCTGCCAGTCGTACGCAATGCCCTTGCGACCGTGCTGGCTGAACATCGGCTGGCTGGAGAACTGAACGGACTCGTTGCTGTTGTTCATCGCTGCGCCCTTTCGCGACATTGGGAGGAGAGCAGGGGCGACCATAACGAACGCGACCGGTCCATCGCTACGCACTGATGCAACAGATAGTTGCACTGATCAGTCGGTCAGTACGACCGACCCGTCACTCAGTGGACCTTGCGCTCCAGGCCCTCCCAGTACGGCTCGCGCAGCTTGAACTTCTGCANNTTCTGCAGCTTGCCGGTGGCCGTGCGAGCCAGTGCGTCGCGGAGCTCGACACGCTTCGGGCACTTGTAGCCGGCGAGCCTGGTGCGGGTGTAGGCGATGATCTCGGCCTCGGTGAGCGCGGAGCCGGGTGTGGTGACCACGAGCGCCATCACCAGCTCGCCCCACTTCTCGTCGGGCACNNGTCCTTCTTGCGATCGCTGATGGTGACGTAGTGGTCGTCGTCGATGATGCCGCCGTCGCCCGTGTGGAACCACTCGGGCCCCTTGATGTCGTCGCGTGAGGTGTGGATGGCGTCGGCCGTCGCCTCCGGCTGGTTCCAGTAGCCCGCCATGACGTGGTTGCCGCGGGCGAGCACTTCGCCATCGGGGCTGATGCGCACCTGCACGCCGAGGGCCGGCGCGCCCGCCCGGCTCAGCTTCGCCGCCCGCTCGGCGGCGGTGAGGCCGTCGAGCTCGGCGCGGCCCCGATTCATGGTGAGCAGAGGCGTGGTCTCGGTGAGGCCGTAGATCTGGATGAACTCCCAGCCGAGCTCGGTCTCGATGCGCTCGATGGTCTTCGTGGGAGGAGGCGCCCCGGCGCACACGATGCGCACGCGGTCGCGGCCTGGGACGGGGCCGTCCCACGTCGCGGCGGCGTCGAGGATCGCGTTCGCGACAGCCGGTGCCGCGCACATCACGGTCACCCCGTGCTGCTCCACGCGGCGAAGGATCTCGGCGCCGTCGATCTTGCG
>PMCN01000248.1 GCA_003154135.1 Acidimicrobiaceae bacterium | reverse complement strand
GGGCGGTTGTGGCGAGCTCCATCGCCGTCGGCGAGGAGCATAACTGATGCTCTCGCTCCGTCGCCGGAAACGGCGGCTCGATCGATCGATCCCGATCGCAATCCATGTAGCATGCAACTGTTGGCCACTGCATCGAAACGCCCCTCCGCCCTCGACGTCGAGATGGTCACCGAGTTGCTGCTCACCGCATCCCGCGCGCTGGTGGCGGTCGCAGCGCGTTCGCTCGCCGCGGTCGACGAGACGGTGAGCCTGCCCCAGTACCGGGTGCTGGTGGTGCTGGCCTCGCACGGCCCCCAGGTCATGGGGCACTTGGCCGACGCGCTCGGCGTGCACCAATCCACGGCCACGCGGGTCTGCGATCGTCTGGTCGCCAAGGGCCTGGTCGAGCGTTCCACCGGCTATCCCAGCCGTCGCGAAGTGCGGATCGACCTCACGAAGGAAGGCCGGCGCATCGTCCACGACGTCTCGGCGGCGCGACGGGCCGACATCGAACAGATCGTCGCGCGCATCCCCCCTGCGCTTCGTTCTGCGACCGTGGAGGCCCTCACCGCGTTCAACGACGCCGCCGGCGAGGTGCCCCAACCCTTGTGGACACTCGGCTGGCAATGAAACGGGTCCAGATCGTTTCCGCGGCGCGGCGCACCGAGCTCAAGGAGCTCGCCAGCCGTTCCCGCCAGGTCGTCATCCTCGCGGCAGTCACCGGGGCCATCACCGGTCTGTTCGTTGCCGGCTTCGATCGCTTCGTGATCGACGCCGGGTTGGACCACGTCCTCAAGTTGCGCCCATGGTTGATCGCCATCATGCCCGGCCTGGGTCTGCTGATCGCCCTGGCGGCGCGGCGGGCCATCGACCCAACTGCTGGACCCGGCACCGCCGACGAGTACCTGCACGCCTTCCACGACCCGGGGCACAACCTCACCTGGCGACCATTCATCGCTCGCACCGCCGCAGCGCTGGCCACCCTCGGCACCGGGAACCCGATGGGCCTCGAAGGACCTTCTTTGTACGCCGGAGCCACGATCGGCGACCGCCTCCAACACCACTTCCCGAAGCTGTTCCGCACGCCCGACCGCAAGGTGCTGCTCGTCGCCGGAGCCGCCGCCGGCGTGGCCGCGATCTTCAAGGCGCCCGCCACCGGCGCGGTGTTCGCAATGGAAGTGCCCTACCAGGAAGACCTCGCCCGAGGGATGCTCCTGCCCGCGCTCGTCGCCAGCGGCACCGGCTACCTCAGCTTCGCGGCGATCAACGGCACCAACGCGCTGTTCCCCATCACGGGTCGGACCGACTTCGCAATGGCCGACATCCTCGGCGCCATCGCGGTCGGCATCATCGCCGGCCTCGGCGCACGCGGGTTCGCCAAGCTCCTCCGCACCGCCAAGGCCATCTCCGCCCGCCCACGACCCGCACTCATCGCGCTCGCCGCAGGCGCCAGCATCGCCGCGCTCTTCGCTGTCGGCAGGATCCTCACCGGCGAGTCGCTGACCGTCACCTCCGGCTACGACGTCATCGCGTGGGCAACCGCCCCGGGCCGCACCATCCCGATCCTGCTCGCGATCCTGGTGCTGCGCAGTCTCACCACCACCGCCGCGGTGGCCGGCGGCGGTGTGGGCGGACTGTTCATCCCGCTCGTCGTTGCAGGCGCACTCACGGGCTCGATCATCGGCAACCTCGTCGACCCGAAGGACCTCACGATGTTCGTGGTCATCGGCGTGGCCGCCTTCCTCGGCGCCGGCTATCGAGTGCCCCTCGCCGCGGTCATGTTCGTGGCCGAGACCACCGGACGCCCGTCGTTCATCGTCCCCGGGCTCTTCGCCGCCGTGGCCGCCGAGCTGATGATGGGCACCGCTTCGGTCACCACGTACCAACGCCGCACCAATCAGCGGGTCCCCACCACGGTGCGCCCGTAGCACGCTGGCGTCGATCGTCGCACCTGTCGCGACATGCGGCGCCAGCGTCGCACGGATCCGCGCCGCAGCTTCCTTGACGACATGGCGGTTGCCCGGTCGATCGACGCATGCGTCGTTTCATCCGCGCGTCGAAAGGGCAGCACGAGCGTGAGTGTGGAACGTGTTGACGCCTACGCGATCACGTCGAAGTCGCATGGCCGGCCACCCCGGTCCTCCACGAATGCGGTCTGGTAGCGTCCGCCGCATGCGTCGGTCGGGAACGATGGCTGGCCGAACGGCGGGAACGAAGTGGGCTGAGGTCCCGCACCGGCTATTCATCGCAGTGGTCGCCGGCTACTGCGCGATCCTGCTCGTGCTCACGCTCGCGGGACAGCGGTTCAGCACGTCCATCGCCCACCACGGTTGGCAATTCGCGCCCTACGACCTGCTGAAACGCACACCAATCCGGACAGCGCTCGCCATGCACGTGCAGCCCCCGCTGTGGAACATGACCATCGGCCTCATCGCGCACTGGTCACCGTTGCCCGACGGCCTCTCGTTCCAGATGTTCATGGCCGCACTCGGACTCCTCGTCTGTCTCCTGGCGACACGGTTGCTGCTCCTGGTCGGGCTGCGCGGCGGGCCTGCCGCCGCCTTCGGACTGCTGATCGGCGTTCTCCCCAACTCTCTCCAGAACGTGTTCGGCCTCGGCTACGAGCTGCCGACCGCCCTCCTCGTCCTGCTCCTCGTCACCGTGCTCCTCGATGATCACCGGCCTCCGGCGCGCAGGCTCGTCGCCGCAGCGCTCCTCGCCACCTCGCTCGTCCTGGTCCGCACTCTGTACCACCCACTGTGGTTGGTCGCAGTCGTAGTCGGGTTGGGCGTCGCGAACCGTCACCGAGTGAGTCGACGTACATGCGTCCTCATGGTCGTCGTGCCACTGACGCTCGTGGGTGCGGTGATGGCGAAGAACGAGGCGTCAGTCGGTTCGATGTCGCTCACCTCATGGGAAGGCATGAACCTGTTGCGTTCCACGCAGCCCGCCGTCCCGCAGGCCGTCCTCGATCGCATGGTCGAGGACGGCAAGATGTCGCCCGTCGCACGAATCCCGGCGTTCAGCCCGTACGACGTGTACGAGCCGTGGGTCGCAGCCTGCAAGACGTCGGGCACCGGTCTCCTCGACCAGCCCTACGCAGACGAGCCGGAGATCTCGCCGTTCACCGGTGAACCCATCGACGTCGTGAACTACGACTACCGGTGCTTCGTCCCCGTGTACCAACAGGCGGGACGAGACGCATGGACGCTCATCACCAGCAACCCTGCGAGGTGGTTCGACGCCCGAGCGGTCGCACTCCGCACCTGGTTCACCGACTATCCCGGTGACACGACAGTGGTGGGCCACCTCATGGACGGAGCAGGACGCGTGTCCGTCCCGCTGTTGACGCCCGACACGAGCGACTGGAGCAACCGAGGAGATGACCTGCTGATCACTCGCCCACTTTCGCTGCTCCCATCCGCCGAGTTCTTGGTGCTCCTCGCGGCGACGGGGCTGGCCATTCGCCGTCGGCGCCGAAGCCACGACGTCGACCGCCTCGACCGGCTGACGTTCCTCGCTGCCTTCATCTACGCCAGCACGATGGTGCCTGGCGTGCTGTTCGAACTCGGGGAGCAGGCACGATTTCGGTGGTGTATCGAGCCGCTCGTTCATGTCACTGTCGTGGCCATCGGTGCACGATGGTGGAACGATCACCGCCAAAGCGGTCTCCACGCCGAGCCCGTCGACGGCGCGACCGAGGCGAGGACCTCATAGCGCGCAGCCCGCGATCGGCACGATGTGATCGAGGTGTTCGGCATGCTTCGGCCCGCACAGCGTCCGTCGAAGTCCAGATTCGATCCAATACTGGACAATGTCCAGATTACGGGTTAGGATGGCGGGCGTGACGAACACGACCGACGACAGCGATCTGGTCCTGCTCCTGCGCCGGCACCGGGTGCAGGTGACCGCCCAGCGGCTGGCCATCATGCGCGCCGTGTCGTCGCGTCCTCATGCCACCGCCGACGAGCTCGCCGACGACGTGCGCGCGGTCATCGGATCGATCTCCCGTCAGGCGGTGTACGACACGCTCGGCCTCCTCGTCGACAAGCACCTCGTCCGGCGCATCCAACCGCCCGGATCCGCTGCCCGCTTCGAGGATCGAGTCGACGACAACCACCACCACCTGATCTGTCGTACGTGCGGCAGCACGGTCGACATCGACTGCGCCGTCGGGGCGGTGCCCTGCCTCACAGCCCACGACGACCACGGTTTCGAGATCGACGAGGCCGAGGTCGTCTACTGGGGGCGCTGCCCGGCCTGCCGTGCCGCGACGCCCGAACCAGCATCCCAACGACCCGCATCCGAACGACCCGCATCTGAACGACACATGTCCGAACGACTCGCACACGCGAAGGAGCAGCAATGACTGACGACAAGGCCCTCCAGATCAACGACGAACCCCAGACCTGCCCGGTGATGCACGGGCCTCATGCCGCGCACACCGCGGTCGGGTCGGCGGCCAACGAGCACTGGTGGCCGAACCAGCTCAGCCTGCGGATGCTCGACCAGCACTCCCCCGCGTCGAACCCAATGGGCGACGACTTCGACTACGCCGAGGAGTTCGCCGGCCTCGACCTCGCGGCCGTGAAGCGCGACCTGGCCACCTTGATGACGACGTCGCAGGACTGGTGGCCTGCCGACTACGGCCACTACGGCCCGTTCTTCATCCGCATGGCGTGGCA
>PMCN01000237.1 GCA_003154135.1 Acidimicrobiaceae bacterium | reverse complement strand
CCGGGCTGTTGAACGCGGCGCGCTGGGTGACGAGGATGTACTTCAGTTCGCTGCGGAACGCCTCGGTCTCGGCCTCGTCGGCGAAGTAGCCACCCTCTACGCCCCACTTGGCGATGGTGTCGGCCACGCGGTCGATGACCTGCTTGAGCGACCACTCGCGCTCGGGCATGCCGAGCGTGCCACGGAAGTACTTCTGGGCCACGATGTTGGTGGCGTTGAGCGACCACGTGGTGGGGAACTCGACCCCCAGCTGCTCGAAGGCGACCGCGCCGTCCTTCCAGTTGCTGATGCGCGCGTCACGGCGCTCCCACACGACCTCGTCGTACGGATGGACGCCCGGCGTGGTGAAGTGCCGGCCGATTCCGATGGCGAGACGATCAGGCGCCAGTGACATGTGTGCTCCTTGTGAGACGAAACGGTACCCGGTCGGCAACGAACGGGTACCTGAGATGCGTGTGGGATGCATGGTCGCACCAAACGGTGCAACCACAAGATGTGGTGGGTGCAGAGCCCCCCTGCCCTTGCCGACCACAAGAGGTTGGAAGATTACAGCACTGTAGTTACACCCGTGTCAATGACCAACCCGATGATGGAACCCGCCGGGCGCGTCGTGCCTGGCAGGGCATGGCGGACGGTGCAAGGTCACAGGTTCCGGAGTCTTCGCCCCCGACAGCGGCCTCTCGGCCACTGTCCATCCGCGCCTTGCACCGCCGCCATCTACGCAGAGCAATCTAGGACCACCCACCTGTGGGGAGTAAGGGGTACAACCGTGTGAATTACCACGGGATGAACCTGTGGACGACGGTGGGGATCGGTGGGCATCGGGGATGAACGGGGGTTGGACAGGGGGTGTCCACGCATCGTTTGTCCACATATCCACAGGGTTGGTGGCTCCCACGACGACCTGCCAGACTGACCTCGCATGCCACGGCAGGACCAGCGCGCGGCTCTCGACGGCGACGCGGCGGCGGCCCCGCGGAGGGTCGAGATCATCGATCGCGCCGCGTTCTGCCAGGAGCTCCCCCGTTTCGACGACCGCGACCACCAGGTGGTCACGCCGTACGTGGAAGCCATCGCCGCCCGTCGCGGCGAGCACCTCGAGCGGGCCGCGGTGTGCAGCGGCGACACCGTCGTCGCGCTGGCGGCGGTGCGAGTGCGGCACGTACCGCTGCTGGGCGGTGCCGGCCTCGTCGCCGGCGGCCCGCTCGTCGCCACCGATGCGTGCTCCGACCCCGGCCTGCAGCACGACCGGGCGGTGAGGGTGCTCGCAGGCGCGTACGAAGCACGCGGCATCCGGCTGCACTGCGCCCGACGATGCTGCCCGTCCTGGAGGGCTGGATGCACGACACGTTGCCGGGCTTCGAGGCCTCCAAGCTGTTCGAGCCGTACCGCACGTTCGTGCTCGACCTGTCGGTCGACGACGCCACGCGGCGCGCGGCGCTCTCCGGTCACTGGCGCAAGCACCTGCGGAGCGCCGAGCACGCCGGACTGCAGGTGGAGCACCCGCCGGCAGGCGAGACCTGGCGGCGCATGCGACCGTTGCTCGTCGAGATGCAGGGGCGCAAGGACTTCGACTCGCCGCTGCCGCCCGAGTTCTGGGACGACGTGTTCGCCGCCGACGAGGCGGCGGAGCACTTCCGCGGCGTGGTGATCGGCGACGGCTCCCGCGACGTGGCGGCGGCGCTGGTGGGCGGCGACGGCACGCTCGCCACGCAACTGCTGGCGTCGACCTCCCCCGACGGTCTGCGCGTCAACGCCGGCTACCTGTCGACGTGGTCGGCCATCCAGCAGGAGGCCGGCCTCGGCCGCCACTTCTTCGACCTCGGCGGGGTCGACCCCGACGCCAACCCGGGCGGCTGGCAGTTCAAGCACGGCCTGCGCGGGCGTGACGTCACGGCCCCGCTGCCGATGGTGGCCGAACCCACGCGCGCCCGCTCGTTCGCGATCTCGATCGCGGAGCATCTGGCGGCACGCGCCTCGCACCGCTGACAGAGGTATCAGACCGCGCACACCTCGACCGGGATGCCGTTGAGCACCGAGTTGCCGCTCAGCGGGTCGAGCGCCTCGTGGTCGGCGAGCACGTTGCTGTTCACGCCGGCTCGCTCGGTGGCGACCCGCATGCGGGTGCCCGGCCGGTCGTGGCCCCATCCGTGCGGCAGGCTCACGACGCCCGGGCGCACCGCGTCGGTGACCTCCACGGCCGCGTCGAGCGTGCCGACGCGACTGGTCACCCGCGCCACTCCCCCGTCGTGCAACCCGAGCCGGGAGGCGTCGTCGGGGTGCACCTGCAGCGTGCAGCGCGGCTTGCCCTTCACGAGCACCTCGATGTTGTGCATCCACGAGTTGTTGCTGCGCAGGTGCCGACGACCGACGAGCACCAACGGCTGGGCCTCGAAGCCGGGCATCGCGTCGCGCAGGCGCTCGAGGTCGGCGATGAGCACCGGGTGCGCGAGCTCGATGGTGCCCGACGGTGTGCGCAGGATCTCGGGCAGCCGCGGCTGCAACGCACCGAAGTCGACTCCGTGCGGGTTGGCGCGCAGCAGCGCCAGGCTGGCGCCGTCGGGACGAGCGCCGAACGCGGCGCCGTAAGGCCCGGTCTGCAGCATGAAGTCGAGCATGCGTGCCGGGCCCGGCTCGTCGCCGAGCGCGCGTACGATCTCGTCGGCGTCACGCCCGTGCACGGGTGAGCCGGGATCGGCCACGCTGTGGTCGACCAGGCTGCGGATGCCGGCGTCGTCGGCCAGTGCCGGGTCGGCGTCGGGACCGAGGCCGGCGGCGATGAGGCCGAGCTTGGCGAGGATCTCCCATTCGTCGGGCTGACCGTCGGCACGGTCGAGCACGGCCTCGCTGTAGTTGGCCACGTTGCGCACCGCGAACTGCAGCAGCAGCACGTCGTAGTGGTCGCGCTGGAGTTGCGAGGGCGGCGGCAGGATGACGTCGGCATGCCTCGTCGTCTCGTTGAGGTAGATGTCGACGCTCACCATGAAGTCGAGGTCGTCGAGCGCGCTGTCGAGCTGCACGCTGTTGGGTGTGCTCAGCACCGGGTTGCCGGCCACGGTGATGAGGGCGCGGATGCGGTCGTCGCCGGCATCGGTGATCTCCTCGGCCATCGCCGAGGCCGGATACTCGCCCATCACCTCGGGCAGCTTGCGCACCTGGGTGTTGCCGCGGCCGATGCTGAACCCCTTGCCCTTGCCCGGCTTGCCGCGGGTGGAGGCACCGCCTGCGACGGGCAGCGCGAACATGGCGCCACCACGCCGGTCGAGGTTGCCGGTGACGATGTTGACCACGTCGATGAGCCACGACGTGGTGGTGCCGAACTCGGTGGTGCAGGTGCCGATGCGGCCGTAGACGCTTCCGCTCTCGGCGTCGGCGAGGCCGCGGGCGACGCGGCGGATGTCGCTGGCGTCGAGACCGGTGGCCTGCGCCACGGCGTCGGCGGTGAACGGCGCGAGTGCGGCCACCACCTCGTCGAGGCCCGACAGGTGGGCTGCGACGTGCGCACCCGGGTCGATGCGGCCGTCCTCGGCCAACGTGGTGACGATGGCCGCCAGGAAGAGAGCGTCGGTGCCGGGACGGATGGGCAGCCACAGGTCGGCCTCCTCGGCCGTTCGGCTGCGTCGCGGGTCGACCACCACCAGGGTGCCACCCCGTGCGCGCATGGCCTCGATGCGACCGGGGAAGTCGGGCGCGGTGCACAGGCTGCCGTTCGACGCGTAGGGGTTGGCGCCGATGACGACGAGGTGGTCGGTGTGGTCGAGGTCGGGCACCGGCACGGTGACCGGTGTGCCGAATACGTAGCCCGCCGCCACCTGACGCGGCATCTGGTCGACCGTCGATGCGCTGAACCGCCGACGAGTGCCGAGCGCGGTGAGCAGCGAGCGGTTGTACAGCATGGCCGACAGGTTGTGCGCACTCGGGTTGCCGAGGTACACGGCGACCGCCTCGCGGCCATGGTCGTGCACGATGGCCGGCAGCCGATCGGCGATGAGGTGCCAGGCCTCGTCCCACTCGACCTCGACGTGCACACCGTCGCGCTTCACCATCGGCATGCGCAGGCGGTCGGGGTCGTCGTGCAACTGCTTGAGCGTGCTCCCCTTCGGGCACAGGAAGCCCTTGGAGAACACATCGTGCTGGTCGCCGCGGATGCGCACCACCTGCTGACCCTTGACGGTGATCTCGAGGCCGCACCCGGCCTCGCAGAGCGGGCAGGTGCGGAACGCAGTGCGGGTGCCGCCACCGGCGCCGCTGGCAGGCTCGGCATCGCGGTCGGCGTGGTCGGCGTCGAGACGGTCGTGATCGGTCCCCATGGGGAGTCATCCTCTCACCAATGCGCTGGACCGCCAAGCTCGACGAGGAGCGCTGAACTGCCCGAGGATGTGCCGCTTCAGGCGTCGACCGCAGGCTGCATCGCAGCGAGATGGCGGTTGGTCGAGGCCCGCTGCAATCGGCGCGCAACAAGCGGAAAGACGTCCACCGACAACAACATCGTCACGTTCCATTCCTGCTTGTCTCACCTCGCTACCGCAGGTCGCCAGATGTGTTCGTTGACCTGCGGTGTGTGATTTCGGCAAGGCGCTGGTCAGTCGTACACGACGGCCGTGGTTGCAGTTGCGGTGGGCGTGAGTGTGAGCCGTCCATCGTCTCCGATCGACCATCGCACCGTCGCACCCTCAACCAGAGCAGCGTCCACGTGCTGTCCTTCATCGAAGGGGTTTCCGCAGGTGGATTGCATGCCGACGTGGGCGCCCACCACGAAGGTGTTGTCGTCGTGGAACGTGATCGGAAAGGTCTGCTCGATGCAGCCGTGCGTGCTCACTGCGCCCTTTCCGTCCGTGTCCAACAGAAACACGAGCGTGTTGGTGAACTCGTGGGAGACGGGCTCCTCGCTGCCAACGGTTCCGTAAGCGACGACTCGCCACGACCGATTCAAGAGTGCCGCGAACTCAGGACGTTGTAGCACTGTGTCGACGGCCGCTGAGCCGTGGCTGCACGCTGACAGGACGAGCAAGATCGAAATCGCCATGACGAGTCGCACCCGCACTCGCGCATAGTGCCCGAAGTGGATCCGGTTGTCCAGCGACCTATCGGCAGATACGTGTGGGGTGGGGCTATGGCGCGTACAACTTCATGTACCCCAAGCCCGTTTGCCCTGCGATGGCTGTCGACTTGTCAATGCCCCGGATCGCGTACACATGAGCGCCTCGCTCCAGCGACCCTTGGCCGTTCTTCAGCTTCACATCCTGGCATCGCAACAGGCCATGCGGGACGTCGCCGGATTGCGTGCCGAGTACGTCGCCAAGGTCTGCCTGCGCAACGACGTCGTCCGCGTGCCGGGCCGTGTACGTCACGCCAGCGAGGTTGAACTCCGGTATCGGAACCGACTCGCAGTTGCCGTCCCCACCCGCCTGAAAAGACCACACGACGAACACCGCGATCAGAGCAACCGCAAGAACGGGCACGGCTGCCTTCCATGGCCGCCGGCCGCGCAGCAAAGTCGTCAAGGCGCACCCTCACCGAGACAGAGCGCGCCATCGACCATCGCGCTCGCACGTCGACCGGTCGTCGCGTGTTGTCCGTCGATTCGACCCTTGACGGCATCACGCCTCGTGAGACTCCGACGATGGACACGCACCCGAGCAGAGTGCCCGAACTGGCAGCGGTTGTCCAGCGCCCTATCGGCAGCTCTGCGCTACATCAGCGCTGTGGCGCTTAGCGCATCAAGGTGACGGTATGTCACTCTCTCACTGTTGTCGCGTCCGAGCGACGGTCCACGCGATCGCGCCCCACGCTGCGGTGCACCACAGCGCAATGCCGGTCGCCAGCCACGCCGCTACCCCAGTCGCCGTGCGCAGCCACCCTGAACTGAGACCGCCTTTCAGCAACCAGAGCAGCGCCGCCGCTACGACGTAGACAATGCACGCGATGGCGGCGCGGCGTAGCTCATGCGAGTTCGCCTCATCGACATCATCCGGCGCCTCGTACGCGGCTTCTCGCCACAGCTCGCCGGTCGCGTCAGGACTCATGTCCAACGCGGTCGTCGCATGCCGCCGCAGCATTCTGAGGTGTTCGCGGTCCACGGGGATCGGCAGGAACTGCGGCACTCGACCCCGCCGCAGTCCGAACATCGAACGGACATCCCGCTCCGTCAAGCCGATCAGATGATGCCGAGCCAGCACCGTGTCATCGGTGCCGTTCCGAGGAACGATGAGCAGAGTCCAACGATCGTCCTCGGCGGCCACGGGCGACATGGTCTCGCGTTGGCCCACCCAAGTCCAGCCCGGGGTATTGGTCGCCGTCCGGACCCTCCCTACCGGCAGATGTGTGCGGTGCGGCGAAGTTCATGGCGCAGGATGTTGCGGTGGGGCCGGGGGCGCGAGGGCGTCCAGTTGAGTGAGGAAGTCATGTCCTTGGCCGTTGATGAGTTCACCGGAACCTCGGACTCCGTTGTCGACTGTTGGGCAGTCGTACCAGTCCTTCAACCAGACGTCGATGTCGGCGCGGCCGGGGATTGCGAACACGATCGCTGTGTAGCGGGCCTTGTCGTCGGGAGGAACACACGCTGACGAGAAGTCCCATGGGACGATCGCGTTGATCGTCGCGGCGAGGGCGCTGGCCTTGCTGGCGTCGAGCGAGGTCGATGTGTACAGATCGCCGCTCTTGAGCTTCGTCCCGTCCGCGAGGGCCGTTCACCGCATCAAGCGCCGCGTAGCGGCAGATGAGGGCCTCCGTAGGTTGACCGGGTACGAAGCTGTCGGCGAGACCAGTGCGGTCAGGATTATCAATCCACTCTGCTGCCGTGCTGCCATAGTCGGGATGGCCGCCGACCGATGGTGGACAGCCATTCGTGATGGTGGCTCTGATCGGATTCGGGTCGAGCGGCCTTCGTACCTGTGTAGTCGGGGTGGTATCGGACGCACTCGTCGGCGCAGCCTGCGTCGAGACGCTGACGCTGGATGTTGACTTGACCGACCTCGTTGTCGAGACAGCGGCGGAGCTTGTGTCGGATGCGCATCCCGCCGCGAAGACCGCCAGCATCGGAACGAAGATCGCGAGGCGCATCTGCATCCGACGACGCGACCATCGCTCAGGTTCCCGGAGCGTCAACACCCGAGCAGAGTGCCCGAACTGACCGGCGTTTGTCTAGCGTGCAGATCGGCAGCTCTGCGTGGGTCAGACCTGGCTGGCGGCGTCGGCCTGAGCGCGAGGAACGCGGATCACGTAGCGCTCATCGGGCTTCACCTCACCACCGGCCCTGGTGTTGGCCCACATGTTCAACCCGTTGTCCTCGTGCTCGACAATCTCCGGGTCGAAACCAGCGGCGATCAGACGATCCTGCGCATGCTGTGCTTCAGCGAGCGAGCAAGGCGCCGGGCGAGAAAGGATCACGGTGCGACGAAGTGGGTTCTCCATGACACGCATAGTGCGATATGCAAAGGCGGTTGTCCAGCGTGCATAGCGGCAGCTCTGCGCTACCGGGAACAGTCGACGAGCACGACGACGGGCTGGGGGAAACTGCCGCCGTAGGAGACGTTTGCCTGCCGCCAGCGCAGGTGAACGGTGCCGGGGATCGAGAGGCATGACGCGCTGCCCGTGAAGTTGATCGCTCCCGAGCGGTCCACCCAAGCGACATCGTGCGGCACCAACGGTGGCAGCCCAGCCTTGCTGATAATTGCGACCTGGCCGGACAACATCACCATTGCCGTGCCCTCGTGCCATCGATCAACCGAAGGGCTTTGCGCCGTCACACGGGCGAGCAAGAAACCCATCGCAACCGCAACGCTCAGGAGTGCAGCGAACGCGAACCGACGCCTGGGCCTCGAAGGGGCGTCCGGCTCGGATATCGCACCAGCCACGGACTCATCGAAGGTCAGGGTCATGCGAGCAGAATGCCCGAGAGAGCCGCCTTTGTCCAGCGACCTAACGGCAGTTCCCGAATGCCCGCTCTGTGCGCAGAAAGCAAGCAGACCCCACAACGCCATCGCCCGCGTCTGGCAGGTCAGCCCTGACCGCGCCTGGGTCAAATGGGGACGCCCGATCGAGTACGCGACGCCGGACCCACTCCTGACGACGTCCTGGCCGTAGTATCCATGCAGTGACGGTCCCGCCCCTCGCTCCGGTCTCGGCTGAAACCCTTGCACCACAAGGGTTTGCTAACACCACATCCTAAAGGGCTACATCTCACCAATGCGCCGATTGTTCCCAGACCCTGCCGACGACGTCACGGTGCGCGAGTGCTACGACGTCGACCGACCCGCGCCAGACGGGCGCCCGTGGGTGGCGTTGTGCATGGTGGCCGGGCTCGACGGTTCCACCGTGGTCAGCGGCACCTCGCGGGGTCTGTCGAACGCAACCGACGCCTCAGTGCTCCTCACCATGCGCGAACTGGTCGACGTGGTGCTCGTCGGCGCCGGCACGGTGCGCGCCGAGGGCTACGGCCCGCCGCGCACGCCCGGCCTGCGCATCGCGGTGGTGTCACGCTCGGCCGACCTCGACTTCGACCAGCCGCTGTGGCAGAGCGGGCGGGCCACGCTGGTCACCACGCTCGACGCGCCGGATGTGCCGGTACCCACCGTGCGCGCCGGTCACGGCGTGATCGACCTCGCCGCCGCGCTGTCACGACTCGACGCCCGGGTGGTGCAGTGCGAGGGCGGCGGCACGCTCAACGGCTTGCTCGCCGGCGCCGACCTCATCGACGAGCTGAACTTCACCCTGTCGCCGCACATCACCGGCGGCCACGGTCCGCGGGTCACCGTGGGCGCACCCGACGTGATGCACCGCATGCGCCTCGCCCACGTGCTGGAGGAGGACGGCTTCCTCTACACGCGCTACGTACGCGCCTGAGCCCTTACACGCGTGCGGCGATGTCGAGCACCGCGCCGGCATGCACCAGCGCCTGCTGCGAGGTCAACGTCGGTCCGAGCTCGACGATGAACGACATGCTCTTGGGCACGGTGACCTTCACCCACGTGGAGGCGACGCCTGTGTAGGTGCCACCGCTGACCGTCAGGTACGGCAGCCCGGTGAGCAGCGCGTAGCGCTTGCGCAGCGGCGCGTCGGGGCCAGTGGTGGGCGAGATGCGGTTGAGGTCCTGGTGGTACCAGAGCGTGAGGGCCGGCTGCACGCGCTGGATGAACGCCATGAACGCCTGCGTCTCGGGTTCGCTCGCCGGCCCCGGACCGCTGTACTGCCAGTCGCCGGGCGTGCCCAGCTTGCTCCAGGCGTGCGGGAAGTTGCGGTTGAGGTCGACGCCGTGCGCGTTGCCCCGCACGTCGTGGGCGACACCGTCGGGGTTGATCGCGTCGATGAGCCACAGGTCGATGCCCGGCGGGAGCACCATCGTCCGCAGGTCGTCGAGGATTGCAATGCCCGCGTGCTCGTTGCCGTGGATGGCTCCCACGACGAGGACGACCGTTCCGCCCGCGGTGCCCCGGTGGCTCGCCACGATGGGTCGGCCCTCGACCGAGGTGCCGATGGTCTCCTCGCCCAGGAAGTCGGCCGGACGGGAGACCGCCGACGTGACCGTCGTGGGGGTCACCGTCGTGGCCGTGACCGTCGTGGGCGTCACGGTTGTGGGCGTCACGGTTGTGGGCGTGACCGTCGTTGACGTGACCGTCGTTGGGGCCACCGTCGTGGCCGTGACCGCCGTGGCCGTGACCGTTGTGGGCGTGACCGTCGTCGATGTGACCGCCGTCGATGTGACGGTGGTGGCGAGCGGCGACCCGGCGGTGGACGTGCTGCAGGCCGCGAGCGCGCCGAGCGCCACGGCGAGCACCACCTGCCTCACGACCGTTGGAGCTTCTTCAGCAGCACCAGTTCGCGCTGGAAGTCGGCAGCCGCATCGAAGCCCTTGTAGACGCTGGCGAAGCGCAGGTAGGCCACCTCGTCGAGCGAGCGCAGGCGGTCGAGCACCTCGACGCCCACCTCGGCCGACGAGATCTCGGGCCCTTGCAGGCGGGCGTACTCCTCGATGCCTTCGCCCAGCGCGTCGATCTGCTCGGGCGTGACCGGTCGGCCCTTGCAGGCCGCACTGACCCCGGCGATGATCTTCGCCCGCTCGAACGGTTCGCGTTGGCCGCTGCTCTTGACCAGGGTGAGGGGCACCTCTTCCAGCCGTTCATAGGTGGTGAACCGCTGCTGACACGCCACGCACGACCTGCGCCGACGGATGGCTGCGCCCTCTTCGGCCTCGCGCGAATCGATCACCTTCGTGTCGTCGGCGTGGCATTTGGGGCACCGCATGGGTGACCACGCTAGTGGCACGGGCAGACCGACGCCCCGTCACCCTGCGATGCGGCGCGGCTGGGGCGCTCAGGGCAGCGCGACGACCTGCCCGACCTGCAACGACGTGCCGCCGTTGGCCTCGATGAGGGCATCGACGTAGGACGAGAGCGAGTGCGTGCCATGGTGAGCAGCCGCGATGGACCACAGGGTGTCACCCGAGCGTGCGACGTACGTGGCGGACGCGGCTGCTGGACGAACCGTGGGGGTGGAGGCAGGTGCACCCCCACGGTTCGCCAGAACGTTGCCGGCGCCGAAGACGACGAACACGGCGACGACGAAGACCACCAGCCCGACGAGGAGGCGGCGACGGATGTAGACCTCAGTGGTGGGCAGCACGGCCGTGTATCGGGTGGCGTCTCGGGCGGTGCAGCCGGCGTGGGCCGGAGCGAACGTGGCGGTTGCGGACATGCGAGCATCCTTCACAAGGGGTGTGACAGAGTGGCGGGAGAAGGGCGACGATCGAACACGTGTTGCCCGAACGACTGTTCGCAGTGTGCCAGAACGCCCGTTCGACTGTCAACCCGCTCACGAACATTTGTTGCACGAACGAGTGTTTGACCCGAACGCCGAACGCGTGTACGCTGTGGCCATGAGCGTCCGACCCGAAAAACTCACCGACCGCCAGCGAGGCATCCTCGAGGTCATCGAGAAGAGCATGCGCGACCGTGGCTATCCGCCCAGCGTGCGCGAGATCGGCGAGGCCGT
>PMCN01000218.1 GCA_003154135.1 Acidimicrobiaceae bacterium | reverse complement strand
CCGAGCACGTTGTTGATCTTGTGCGACCCCGTGTGGTTGAGGTCTTCGCGCTTGAGCACGAGCCGCAGGCCCAGCTGCCCGCCGAGGTTCTTGCACTCGGTGAGGATGGAGGGGCGGCCGGCGTAGGTGCGCAGCACGTGATCGAGCTCGGCCCGGAACGCCGGATCGGCCCACGCTTCGACGAAGGCGGCCTCCAACTCCTGGCACGCGGGCACCAGTGTCTCGGGTACGAAGCGGCCACCGAACTCGCCGAAGCGTCCGGTTGCCGACGGCTCCGCCATCAGCGACATTGCATCTCCTTCATCGGGGGCTTCCGCTCGATCAGATCTCGTCGTCGGCCCAGTCGTAGGGCATCACGTCGGGGCCGAGGTGCGGCAGCGGTGCCGCGGCCCTGGCCCGTTCGATGAAGGCCTTCACCTTCAACGCGTCCTTCCTACCGGGAGAACGCTCGACACCCGACGACACGTCGACACCCCATGGGCGTGCGAGCCGCACCGCCTCACCCACGTTGTCGGGGTCGAGACCGCCGGCCAGGATGATGCGCGGGCCTTCCGCCACGTCGTCGATGAGCGTCCAGTCGAACACCTTGCCCGAACCGGGCGACGGTGCGTCGACCAGGATCATGTCGGTGCCGAAGTCGGCCGCGTGACGGGCATCGGGCGAACCGGCCACGACGGCCTTGATGACCCAGCGGATCTGGGCGGCCACGTCGGCAACCATCCCCGGGGTCTCGTGTCCGTGGAGCTGCGCCGCCTTCAGCCCCGCGCGGTTGACGGTGTCGATGACGCGCTGGGGGTGCTCGTCGCGGAACACGCCCACGGTGAGGATCTCGGGCGGGAGCCGGCGGGTGATGTCGTACACCTGCTGCGCCGCGACCTGCCGCGGGGAGGGCGCGAAGACGAATCCCACGGCGTCGGCACCCATGGCCACGGCCAGCAGTGCGTCGTCCTCGTTGGTGATCCCGCAGATCTTCACGAACATGCAGGGCCAACGGTACCCCTCCGCCCGTGTCGCGAGCGGCATCGATTTCCGCCGACGGCCAGGCGGACTCAGGCGCGGACGAGCGCCGCGATGGCTGCCGCTGGATCGCCGGCGGTGACCAGGGTCTCCCCCACCAGCACGGCGTGGTAGCCGGCGGCCCGCAGCGCGGCCGCATCAGCCGCGCCGCGCACGCCGCTCTCGGCCACCTTCACCACGTGATCCGGCATCGCGCCGGCCATGCGCACGGCACGTTCGTGGTCGACCTGGAACGTGACCAGATCGCGCTGGTTGACGCCGATCAGAGTGGCGCCGGCCTGCAGCGCCACGTCCAGCTCGGGTTCGTCGTGGATCTCGACGAGGACGTCGATCCCGATCTCGTCGGCGAGGTGGTGCAGTTGGACGAGCTCGGCCGGTTGCAGCGCGGCGGCGATGAGCAGCACGCAGTCGGCGCCCATCAGCCGGGCGTCGAGCACNNTCGGCCACCGAGCCGCCGAAGAACTCCTCGTCGGTGAGCACCGACAGGCAGCTCGCGCCGCCCCGCTCGTAGGCGCGGGCCAGCTCCGCAGGGTCGAGACCGGGGTTGAGGTCGCCCTTCGACGGCGACCGCCGCTTCACCTCACTGATCACGCCGAGCTGCACACGAGCGGCGAGCGCGGCGCGAAAGCCCCGCGTCGGCGGCAGGGCGAGCACCTCGGCCCGCAGCGGTGCGATGTCGCGACGATCCTGCGCCGCCACCTCGCGATGGCGGGCGAGGATGCGATCGAGATAGGTGGCCACAACGGCGTCAGGAACCCTTGCCACCCACGGGGGTGAGCATCTGCATCGTCGGGCGGCCGGCCAGCACCGGACCGAGCTTGGGCCCGAACGACTTGAACCAGTCGGCACCCACGTGCGCGCCCAACGCTGCGTCGTCGGTGTACATCTCGTAGAAGTACAGGACGTTCTCGTCCTTTACGTCGGTGTGCAGGAGGTAGAGCAGCGTGCCGTCCTCCGACTGCACCGCCTGCAGTGCCTCCTCGATGATGGCCACCGCCTCGTCGCGCTTGCCGGGCTGGAGGTCCAGCTTCACCCACACCGAGACCTTGCTCATCGCATCTGCTCCTTCGACGGGAGGGCACCACGATGGCACCCTGCTCGGGCACCGCTCAGCAAGGTGCCCCGGGGGCACGGTACCAGCGTGGCAGCATGGGCGACGTGGCCGAAGAGCGCAACCTGGTGGTGGTCGAGGACGACCCCAACATCTCCGACCTGCTCGACGTGTACCTGCGCGACGCGGGCTTTCGCGTGCTGCAGGCCGACCGCGGCGAGCGCGGTCTCGAGCTCGTCGAGCAGCACCGGCCGGCGATGGTGGTGCTCGACATCGGCCTGCCCGACATCGACGGCTTCGAGGTCTGCCGGCGCATTCGCGCGAAGAGCGCAGTGCCCGTGCTGTTCCTCACCGCGCGCGACGGCGAGATCGATCGCATCCTCGGGCTCGAGCTCGGCGCCGACGACTACGTCACCAAGCCGTTCTCGCCACGCGAGCTCGTCGCACGCGTGAAGGCCATCCTTCGCCGCGGTCTGCCCGACACGCGCGACGACGCGTCCATCGTGCACATCGGCGACGACTACGTCATCGACGTCGGGCGCCGCGAGGTGCTGCGCCGCAAGGAATCGGTGCCCTTGGCCACCCGCGAGTTCGACCTGCTCGCCTTCCTCGCCCGCAACCAGGGCCTCGCGCTCACCCGTCAGCAGCTGCTCGACGGGGTGTGGGGCGCCGACTGGTACGGCGACGACCGCACCGTCGACGTGCACGTGCGCCAGCTGCGCAAGAAGCTCGGCGACGAGCTGCCGCTGGCCACGGTGTGGGGCATCGGCTACCGGCTGGGCTGACCGTGACGCTCACAGTTCGTTCACACCTGCCTGGCACGATCGCCCCAGCATGACCCGCAAGCTCATCCTCGTCATCGTGAGCGTGGTGGTCACCACCTTGCTCCTCGCGGGCGCCGGTACCCTGACGCTCGCCACGGTGCGCGCCCGCGCCACCACCGAGAAGGAGCTGCACGCGCAGGTCACGCAGATCGCCACCAACATCGGCGAGTTCCTCGACGTGCCCAACCCCGACACTGCGGCCGGGCGGGTGCAGCTGCGCAACCGGCTGCGGCTGTTGCGCAGCATGAACTCGGTGCTCCCGCTGGAGGACATCACGGTGCTCGTCGCCGATGCGCAGGGCCAGTACACGTTCAGCGAGCTCCCGCCCACGATCACGCTCACCGCGCTCGAACAGCAGCGCCTGGCCAACGGCGGCGAGGTCTCGGCGACGCGCCACAAGGTGGCGTATGCCGTTGCACCGGGCAGGCTGCCCAGCGGGCGCAACTTCCTCGTCGTCGGCACCCGCAAGGTCGACGCCGGCCTCGGCGCCGCGGTGCGGTTGTTCCTCTGGGCCGGTGCGGCCACGATCCTGCTCGGCCTCGCCGCGGCGTGGATGCTCGGGCGCCGGCTCACCAAACCCATCCGCGACGCCTCCGCCGCCGCGCACCAGATCGCCGCCGGCCAACTGTCGGCTCGGGTCGAGCAACCACCACCCGAGCGCAACGACGAGGTGGCCGAGCTGCAGCGCAGCATCAACCACATGGCCAGCACGCTGGAACGCAGCCGAGGGCTCGAGCAGCAGTTCCTGCTCTCGGTGAGCCACGACCTGCGCACGCCGCTCACCTCGATCAGCGGGTACGCGGAGGCCATCGACGACGGCACGATCGACCCGAGACGGGCCGCCGGCGTCATCCGCGGCGAGTCGAAGCGCCTCGAACGGCTGGTCGCCGACCTGCTCGACCTCGCCAAGCTGCAGGCGAAGTCGTTCACGTTCCAGCCCGTCCGCATGGACCTCGCGGCCGCAGTGCACACGGCCGTCGACGGCGTCGCGTCCACTCGCCAGGAGATCGCCTTCCACCCGTTCACCGCCTCGCCGGCGATGGTGATGGCCGACCCCGACCGCGTCGCCCAGGCACTCGCCAACCTCACCGAGAACGCCGGCAAGTACGCCCGCAGCACCGTGAAGGTGGCGGTGCACACCGGCGACGGGTGGGCCACCGTCACCGTCGACGACGACGGTCCCGGCATCGCCCCCCACGACCTGCCGCACGTGTTCGAACGGCTGTACACCGCGCGACTCGAACCGCAGCGCAAGGAGAACTCGAGCGGCCTCGGCCTCGCCATCGTGCGCGAGCTCGTCACCTCGATGGGCGGGGAAGTCGCCGCCGGCAACGCCCCCGACGGCGGCGCCCGCCTCTCCTTCCGCCTCCCCCTCGTCCCCTGACCCGAGTGCTCACTCGCGCCCCGGGATGCGAGTGCCCACTCGGGTGGCGCCCACCCACTCGCCCGGCGCCCACCCACTCGGCGGCTACGGTGCGGGCATGAGCATCTCCCGCAAGTCCGAGGCGCCGGCCGGCATCGTCAACGCCTCGGGGCAGCCCGAGATCGTGATCGAGCTCGACGGTCTCGTGCTCTCGATGAGGCCGCCGGCGACCGGCGAGGCCGCCACCGCGGCGCCCGCCACTCCCCCGGACGAGACCCCCTCGGCCGAGGCGTAGGATCCCCCAAGAGGAGGCTCCCATGCCCGCTTTCCCGTCACTCGCCCATGTGGCCGTCACCGTCAGCGATCTCGGTCGTAGTCGGCCGTGGTACACCGCACTGTTCGGCGCCGAGCCCGTGCTCGACGAGGACACCGGCCCGTTCCACCATGTCGTCTGGCTGCTCGGCGGCACCCTCTACGGCATCCACCAGCACGCGTCGCCCAGCAGCGATGCGGCCTGCGACGAGCTCCGTCCCGGCCTCGACCACGTCGCCTTCGGGTGCGCCAACCGTGCCGAGCTCGAGGCGTGGGTGCAGCAGCTGAGCGGCCTCGGCATCGCCCACGGCGGCATCGTCGACGCGCCCTACGGCTCGGGGCTGTCGTTCCGCGACCCGGACAACATCCCGCTCGAGTTCTTCGCTCCGCCCGGCTGACACCGACCGACCGGATAGCCGACCAGATGGCCGGGTACGGCTAGAAGCCGAGGCGCGCCGACAGTTCGGCGACGAGCGACTCGATCGGCACGCGTACCTGATCGGTGGTGTCGCGCTCGCGAATGGTGACTGCGCCGTCGTCCAACGAGTCGAAGTCGACCGTCACGCAGAACGGTGTGCCGATCTCGTCCTGGCGCCGGTAGCGCTTGCCGATCGCCTGCGTCTCGTCGTAGTCGACCATGTAGCGATCGCTCAACGTGGCGAAGATCGTCCGCGCCAGCGGCGTCAGCGTGTCCTTCTTGCTCAGCGGCAGCACGGCCACCTTGTACGGGGC
>PMCN01000239.1:6873-15161 GCA_003154135.1 Acidimicrobiaceae bacterium | reverse complement strand
GCCTCGTCGGTGACGAACTGGCACATCTCGCTGCTGAACACCTTGGCGATGGCCATGTCCTCGTCGGTGGCGGTGCCCCTCGTGTCCTTCCACGCGGCACGAAGGGTGAGCAGCTCGGCCGCCTCGAGGCGGGTGCGCATGTCGGCGAGCTTGAACGACACGCCTTGGAACTTGCCGATCTGCTGACCGAACTGCACGCGGGTGGCGGCCCACTCGGTGGCGATGCCCAGCGCGCGACGCGCTCGTCCGACGCACACAGCGGCCACTTGCAGGCGGGTGCTGCCCAGCCACTCGTTGGCCGCGTCGAACCCACGGTGCTCCTCGCCGAGGATGTTGCGCACCGGCACACGGCAGTCGTCGAAGTTGATGATGAGGTTGTGGTAGCCGCGGTTCGACACGCAGTTGTAGCCGTGCAGCACTTCGCAGCCGGGTGTGTCGAGGTCGACCAGGAAGCCGGTGATGAGCTTCTTCGGGCCACGGCTGGTCTGCTCCTCGCCGCTGGCCGCGAAGAGGATGACGAAATCGGCGAGGTCGGCGTGGCTGATGAAGTGCTTCACGCCGTTGATCACGTAGTCGTCACCGTCGCGAACTGCGCTGCACTTCATGCCGCGCACATCGCTGCCGGCGTCGGGCTCGCTCATGGCCATGCAGTCGACGCGTTCGCCGCGGATGGTGGGCAGGAGGAACTCGTCGACCTGGTCGCCCTTGCACGCGCGCAGGATGTTGGAGGGGCGAGCCACGATGTAGTGCAGCGCGTAGGAGGCGGCACCGAACTCGCGGTCGACGAGCGTGACTGCGAGGCTGTCGAGACCGCCGCCGCCGAGCTCGGCCGGCATGTTGGCCGCGTACAGGCCGGCCGCGATGGACTTCCGCTTGATCTCCTCCACCAGTTCGGGGGGCACGGTGCCCAGCCGCTCGACCAGCGCCTCGTGCGGGAACAGCTCCTTCTCGGTGAAGGCGCGCACGGTGTCGACGATCATCTGCTGCTCGTCCGAGAGTTGGAAGTCCATCGGGTTCGTCTCCTGCNNGTGGTGTTCGGCGGCGGGGTGTCTGGCGGCGGGGTGTGTGGCGGCGGGTCAGGGGCGGGCGGGCGGGAGCTGCATCACGGTGCCCACCTGCGGCGGTACCGCCAGGGCGGCGTGCGACGAGGCGATGGCGTGGAGGGCGGCAGCGACGTGGGGGAGGATGGGCGCGCTGCGGCCGGCACGCGTGTCGACGTGCACGAGCATCTGCTCGGCGGTGCACAGCAGGCCCCCGTCGGCGGCGTGCAGCATCGAGTGGAACAGGTGCACGCGTTTTGCGTCGACGCCGAGGACCTGCGTGGTGAACTCGATGGGCTCGTGCACCGCCACCTCGCGCACGTAGTGGATGTGCGTCTCGACGGTGTAGAAGCTGTGGCCCGCGGCGCGGTACTGCTCGTCGTCGCCGATGTAGCGGAAGAGTGCGTCGCTCGCCCAGCCGGCGGCGGTGAGGTACGCCGACTCGGTCATGTGGCCGTTGTAGTCGACCCAGTCGGGCTCCACCGGGGTGCGGTACAGCGCGAGCGGAGCCGGCACGATGTCGCCCGGCCGCCACTGCGCAACGGCCGCGGAGGCGAAGCGGCGAGCCTCGTGGTGGGCGATCGATGCACCGGCTCCCATGCCGCTCGGTCGCAGCGCTCGCATGACGGCGATGAGCGTGTCGGGGTCGGCGCCGGTGAGCTGCACGAGCCCCTCGCCGAGCGGCCAGCGTTCGTCTGCCGGTGCGTCGGCGGGCACGGGGGTCATGCCGATGGAGCGGTAGAACTCGGCGAGCTCGTGTGCCTGTGGCCCCGCGACCTCGACGAGAGGGAGCAGGTGGACCGGTGAGCAGCCACGAGCCGTTGCGTCAGTGGCGACGAGGCCGGTCGCGTGGAGCGGCACCTCGCCGTCGACCACCTGCACGAGGCGCGCCGATTCCACCTCGCCAGGGCGGGCGTCGCGCAGCCTGGCCATCGACGCGCCCGGGAACAGACCGAGACGGTCGGCCTCCGGCCACAGTTCTTCGACGCCGGCGCGAACTGTGCGAACATCGGCAACCACCACGTCGAGGCCGGAGGCCAGGAACCGCGCGACCCATTCAGCTGCGCGAGATCCCCCTCCCACCACGGCCACGTGACTCATAGACTAAATATACATTCAGGATTGGATCCGTCACCGATGCCGCGACCTCGACTCGACCACGTGCGCAAGGCCCAGATCCTGTCGGCGGCGGCCGCGGTGCTCAGCGAGCGTGGCTATGCGAACACCCGTGTCGTCGACATCGCGAAGGCCGCCGGCACCAGCCCGGCCGCCATCCTCTACTGGTTCGACGGCAAGGACGGCCTGCTCGCCGAGGCGCTGCGACTGCGCGAACAGGAGTTCCACGACCGCTACACGGTGAAGGCCGAGCACCAGCAGTCCGCCTCGGCGCGGTTGCGTGTGCTCATCGAGGCGATGCTGCACCACTACGACTGGACGCTGTGGATGGAGCTGTGCGTGCTGGCGCTGCGCGACGAGTCGGCGGCCGCAGAACGCGACCGGATCGATCGCCGTTGGCGCGCCGCGTTGCGCGCCGTGGTGCGCGACGGTCAGCGGTCGGGAGAGTTCCTCGACTCCGACGCCGACGAGACGATGTTCGTGCTCGCCGGGCTGCTCGACGGTCTTGCACCGCTGCTGGCCGTGAAGGCCAAGGGCGTCACGCGTGAACGGGTCGAGCGGGTGTGGCTCGCCGAAGCATCGCGGCTCCTCGGTCCGGGCTTCGACGCCGGACCGCTCAAGCGCACACGATGAATGCCGTCGACCAAGAGGTGCTGCTGCCCCGCCGGTGGCGCATCGGTGCTCGCGTGTTCGCCATCGCGTTCGGCATCGCCGGCGCCGGGCTGGCGGCGCTGATGTTCTTCGCCGGGGTGTGGCCGGTGGGCGGCGGCACCGTGGTGTTCGTCGCGCTGGTGGTGGGGCTCGCGTGGCGCACCTCTCGGATCAGGCTGCAACTGCGTGGCGATCGGATGCTGGTGGCCAACCAGATGCGCACGACCCAGTTGTCGCGTGCTCAGGTGCGAGGCTTCGACGTGGGCCGGTCGGCGAACCCGTTGGGCACGTACCGCACCGTGGTCGTCACCACCCTCGCCGGCGACGAGGTGCGCATCGAGGCCGTGGCCGCCCTGGCCGCGCACGAGGACGCGCTCGATCCCGCGCTCGACGCGCTGGAGGCCTGGTTGTTCGATCGCCGACGCTGACGGCGTCGCGTCGGCACGCGACTCGGGTGAGCGTCAGCCGTTGCGCTTCTTCTCGGCCTTCTTCTCGTCCTTCACCGCTCGCTTCTCCTTGAGCGACTTCCCGACCTTCTTGGCACTCGGCTTCTGCGGAGATTTCTCAGGCATCTGCCCTCCCTCGGTTCGGTTCGCACCTTACCCCTCGGCGCGCGGGGGAGCGCGGCGGTCAGCGGCTCTGTCCCACCGAGCGACCCGCCTGCGGCGGCACCGGCAGGTGGGAGTGCCGGGCTGCGAGGTCGGCGAGCACGGCCTGCATCGCCGGATCGGCGGGGCACGCCTTGTCGGCCACCGTGTCGACGTGCAGCAGCATGTGCTCGGCCGTGGCCACTTCCGTGTCGTCGTCGCTGCGCCGCATGGACGTGAACACACGCATGCGCTTGGCGTCGGTCGAGACCACCTGCACCGTCGCGTACAGCGCATCGCCGGCCTTCGCCTGGGCGAGGAAGTTCATGTGGCTCTCGACCGTGAACCAGCTGTGGCCCCCGGCGAGGTAGGCGTCGTCGACGCCGATCACGCGCAGGAACCGGTCGACGGTCTCGCTCGACAGCTGGAAGTACCGGCTGTCGTTCATGTGGCCGTTGTAGTCCACCCAGTCGGTGGGCACGCGCACCTCGTGCAGCCGCAGCGGGCCTTGGTGGTCGGGCGCGATGGTGGGCGTCGGCACGCGGCCGAACAGCTGTCGTTCGTAGCGGTCGAGCACCTGCCCGGCGCCGAAGTCGGCGGTGCGCAGGCCCTGCATCACCGCCACGAGGCAGTCGTCGCGCAGTGCCTCCAGCTCGCGGATGGAACGACCTGCCGCCTGATCGTCGCTCTGTTCGACGATGGTGTCGAGCAACTCGTCGGTGAGCTCGGGCACGTCCATCAACTTCGTCCACGGCCACTTCAGCGCCGGGCCGAACTGGGCCATGAAGTGGCGCATGCCGGCCTCGCCACCGGCGATGCGGTAGACGAGGAACGTGCCCATGAAGCTCCACCGCAGGCCGGCGCCGAAGCGGATGGCGTCGTCGATCTCCGCAGCGGTGGCCACACCGTCGTTCACCAGCCACAGCGCCTCGCGCCACAGCGCTTCCAGGAGCCGATCGGCGACGAAGCCGTCGATCTCCTTGCGCAGCTGCAGCGGGTGCATGCCCAGCGCCTCGTACACCTCGCCGGCGCGGGTGCGGGCCGCCTGCGAGGTGTGCTCGCCGCCACAGATCTCGACGAGCGGCAAGAGGTAGACGGGATTGAAGGGGTGGCCCACGACGAGGCGCTCGGGGTGGGTCATCCCGTCCTGCATCAGCGTGGGGAGCAGACCCGACGTGCTCGACCCGAAGACCACGTCGGGACCCGCCGCGGTGCTGGCGCGGCGCAGCAGCATCTGCTTCAGCTCGAGTCGCTCGGGTGCGCTCTCCTGCACGAACTGCACGTCGGTGGCAGCCGCTTCGGGTGAGTCGACGAACGTGAGCGTGCCCTCGGGAGGGAGCGCGGGCATGACGAGCTTGCCGATGGCGCGGCGGGCGTTGGCCATCACCTCGTCGACCTTGCGCGGCGCCTCCGGATCGGGGTCGTACAGCTGCACGTCGACGCCGTTGAGCAGGAAGCGTGCGGCCCAGCCGCCGCCGATGACACCGCCGCCGAGGAGGCCGACGCGCTGGAGACCGGGGATCGGGCTCATGTCAGCGCTTGACGAGCTTCAGCTTGTCGCGCACGGCCTGCGGGCTCATCACGCGCACGTTCATGTTCTCGAGGATGTTGCGCGCCTTCTCGACCAGCCGGGCGTTGGTGGCCAGCTCGCCGGGCCCGGCGTAGAGGTTGTCCTCGAGACCGACGCGCACGTTGCCGCCGGCCAGCGCGGCCATGGCGACGAACGGGAGCTGCATCCTCGAGATGGAGAAGCCCGAGAACACGCAGTCGTTGGGCAGGTTGTTCACCATCGCCATGAACGTGGTGGGGTCGTCGGGGGCACCGTAGGCAATGCCCATGCAGAGCTGGATCATCACCGGGTCGTCGAGCAAGCCGTCGCGCACCATCTCCTTCACCTGCACCAGGTGACCTGTGTCGAACACCTCCAGCTCGGGCCGCACACCCAGCTCCTGCACCTGCTTGGCCATGCTGCGCAGCACGCCGGGGGTGTTGACCATGATGTAGTCGCCACCTGAGGCGAAGTTCATCGTGCCGCAGTCGAGCGTGCAGATCTCGGGCAGGATGGTGCGCACGTGGTGCAGCCGTTCGGTGGCGCCCGCCATGTCGGTGCCGTCGGGGTTGGGCGGCAGCACGTGCTCGTCGCCGCCCAGCACGAGGTCGCCACCCATGCCGGCGGTGAGGTTCACCACCACGTCGACGTCGGCAGCGCGCACGCGCTCGACCACCTCGGCGTAGTACTCGGTGTTTCGGCTGCCCTTGCCGGTCTGCGGGTCGCGCACGTGGATGTGCACCACTGCGGCACCTGCCGCCGCTGCGTCGATCGCGCTCTCGGCGATCTGCTGCGGCGTGACCGGTACGTGCGGGCTCTTGTGCGTGGTGTCGCCGGCGCCGGTGATGGCGCACGTGATGAACACTTCCCAGTTCATGTGGGTCCCCCCTGAGTGCGTGCCTGGATGATTCCTGAATGGCCGATCAATCTGCAGCGTACAACGCGCGGCATCAGCCGCGGTGCTCAGCAGCGGTGCGCTGCACGGCTGCCACGATCTTGGTGTAGCCGGTGCACCTGCAGAGGTTGCCCGACAGCCCGATGCGCACGTCCTCGTCGGTGGGCGCCGGGTTGCGCGACAGCAACGCGCTGGCCGAGATGAGCATGCCCGGCGTGCAGAAGCCGCACTGCACGCCGCCCTCCTCGAGGATGTTGCGCTGCAGGGGGTGCATCTCGTCGGCGGGCATCAGCCCCTCCACCGTGGTGATGGCACGTCCCTGCGCCTGTACGGCGAGGAAGCTGCACGAGTTGACCGGCTGGCCGTCGAGCAGCACCATGCATGCCCCGCACTCGCAGTCGTCACAGCCTTCCTTGGTGCCGGTGAGGCCGATCTCGGTGCGGATGACGCCGAGCAGGTTGCGTCCCTGCTCGATGGCGACCGGGTAGTCGAAGCCGTTCACGCGGAGCACGACGCTGATGGTCTCTGGCTGGCTCATGATGCGGCTCCGATGCCGACGGCACGGTTGAGGGGGACGGGGATCATCTCGCCGCCGGCGCGTCGGGCCGCGGCCTGCACGGCGCGGCCGGCCATCACGCCGACGGTGTGCCGTCGATAGCGGTCGCTGGCACGTTGGTCGCTGATGGGAGTGGCCTGTTCGGAGGCGGCGGCAGCAGCTGCCGCAGCCACGTCGGCGACCGTGCCCCCGACGAGACCGACGACCTCGATGATGGTGGGCGCCACCGCAGTGAGTGCTACTCGCACGGCGCTGATCGACCCGTCGGCAGCGAGGGTGACGGCGGCGGCGGCGCCGACGACGGCGATCTCCATCGCACGCCGGTACTCGAGGCGCAGGTAGGCGCTGTTGCTGTTCGGCGCAGGCGCGGGGAGGTGCACTGCCACGCACAGCTCGTCGGGCTCGGCGCAGGTGCGCCCCGGCCCGGTCCACAGCTCGGCGATGCCGAGTCGCCGCGTGCCGCGCAGCGATTGCAGCTCCACCTCGGCGCCGAGCACCAGCAGCGGTGAGCCGGTGTCCATCGCCGGCGAGGCGTTCATCACGTTGCCGCCCAGCGTGCCCACGTTGCGCGTGGAGGGCGAGCCGACGAGCGCGCTGCCGTCGGCGAGGCCGGCGTACGACGTGGTGAGCAGCGCGTGCATCTCGATGTCGTGGTGGGTCACGAGCGCGCCGATGATGACGCCGCTGTCGGTGTGGTGCACCTCGCGCAGCTCGGCGATGCGGTCGATGGCCACCAGGTGTGGGGGCAGCGGTGCCTTGCCGTGGCGGGCTCCCACCACGAGGTCGCTGCCGCCGGCCACCGGCCGCGCACCGTCGGACAGGGCCGTGAGCGCGTCGTGCACCGTGTGCGCGATGAAGAAGCTCACCCGGCCACCTCCGGCTCGGCCGGTTGCATCGACAGCCAGACGCGCTCGGCGGTCATCGGCAGCCTGCGCACCGGGTGGCCGACCAGCTGCGCCAGTGCATTGGAGATTGCCGCCGGGGTGGCCACGTTGGGCGCCTCGGCGAGGCCCTTGGCACCCCTGGGCCCCGCATCGGGCGTGGCGATCTCGATGAAGCTGATGTCGACCGTCGGCGCGTCGGCGCAGGTCTGCAGCTTGTACTCGAGCAGTGCTGGGTTGCGCTGCCGCGCCTGGTCGTCGTAGGTGGTGCCCTCGGTGAGCGCCTGGCCGATGCCCATCAGCACCGCGCCCTGCACCTGTCCCTCGGCGCCCACCCGGTTGATGATGGTGCCCGAGTCGTGCGCCGCACTCACCTGCAGCACGCGGGTCACGCCGGTGTCGCGGTCGAGCTTCACGCGCACGGCGTGGCACGAGAACTGAGGCGCCACCCAGGCGGCCATGCCCACGTCGCCCACACAGGTGGACCCGACGGTGGTGGGTGGCGCGGGCGGCGCGCCCGAGCCGTGACCGATGAGCAGTTCGCCACCCGCTGCCTGTGCGGCCAGCTCGGCGATGGTGACCGACGCGCTCGGGGTGCCGGCAACCGATGCCACGCCGTCGGCGAGCACGATGTCGGCAGCGTTCGCCTCGAGGTGTTGGGCCGCGAGTGCACGGAGCTGCTCGGCCACCTGCGCTGCCGCGGCGACGACGGCGCGCCCGTTGTTGAACAGCGTCTGCGACCCGGTGGCGCCCATGTCGTAGGGGGCAACGCTGGTGTCCTGGTACACGAGCTCGAAGTCGTCGGCACGAAGGCCCACCTCGTCGGCGGCCAACTGGCGGAGCGTCATCACCGCACCCGTGCCGCATTCCTGTGCGCCGGTGATGATCTGGCCGCTGCCGTCGCCGTCGATCTTCACGTAGGCGCCCGAGGGCACCGAGAAGCTCGGCCACCAGCCGATGGCCACGCCGATGGCTTCGTCGTCGGGCAACGGCGTGCCGTAGCCGGCAGCGGC
>PMCN01000239.1:0-6825 GCA_003154135.1 Acidimicrobiaceae bacterium | reverse complement strand
GCGGTGGGTGCGCGCACGGAGCCCGACGGCTGGTGGTTGGTGTACACCAGGTGCGCCTCGGCGAGCAGGTGGGGGATTCGATACGGCCCCAGCGTGTGCATGGCTGCGAGCTGGCTGAAGAACCCGGCGTCGGACGTGTAGGCCCCGTTGTCGATGGCCAGCCACACGCGCCGCGCGGTGATGGTGCCGTCGGCCTTCACGCCGGTCTCGAGATCGATCACCATGCCCTCGCGGCGACGGTCGGGCGCCATGAACTCCTCGCGACGGCTGAACACCAGGCGCACCGGCCGCTTCGCCGCGCGGGCGAGGGCAGCCACGTGCGCCTCGTAGTGGAACCCGCACTTGCCTCCGAAGCCTCCGCCGAGGTGGGGCACGATGATGCGCACCCGGTTGGCCGGCAGTTCGAGGGTCTCGCACACACCGGCGCGGGCATCGAAGGGCACCTGGGTGCTGGACCAGATGGTGACCTTGTTGCCCTCCCACTGCGCCACCACCGCACGCGGCTCGATGGGGACGGCGTGGCACCCGTCGGCCACGTAGCGGCTGTGCACGACGTGGTCGGCCTCGGCCATGCCGGTCTCGACGTCGCCCTTCGCGATGGAGGCGAACGACGCGTCGTTTCGCTCGCGCACGATGGGCTCGGCGGCGCCGTAGCCGGCCCACTCGGTGTGCACCAGCGGCGAGTCGTCGGCGAGCGCACCCTCGATGTCGTTGACCACCGGCAGCGGGTCGTACTCGACGACGATCGCGTCGACGGCGCGCTGCGCGGTGGCGGCGTCGATCGCGGCCACCGCGGCCAGCACCTCACCCTCGTAGCGCACGATGTCGCGTGCGAAGAGCGTGCGGTCCTGGACGAAGGGACCGAAGCGCACGTCGGGCACATCGTCGGCGGCGAGCACGGCGAACACCCCGGGCAGCCCTCGGGCCGCGCTCAGGTCGAGGCGAACGATGCGGGCATGGCTGACGTCGGCGTACTTGAACTTGGCGGCCAGCGCGCCGGTGAGCGAGAGGTCGGCGGTGTAGCGGCCGCTGCCGGTGACCTTGTCGGGGCCGTCGGCGCGGACGAATCGGGGTGCAGTGGTGCCGGTCATCGGTGATCAGTCCTCTCGGTCGTCCACTATGGCAGACAGGTCGCCGCGCGGCGGACGGCTGGGGGCGAGCTCAACCGCTCAGCGAGGCCAGCCCACCGGCAGCACCGGCGTCCTCGCCACCGCGCCGGTTCATTGCCCGCAGCGCGAACCCGGCAAGACCGACGGCCACCAACGTGAAGAGCAGCATCAACGTGGCGAGCGCGTTGAGGGATGGCGTCGCGGTGGCTTTGGCGGCCGAGTAGATCTTGATCGGCACGGTCTCGTCGGCGGCGCTGGTGGAGAGCCACGAGGAGATGACGAAGTCGTCGATCGATGTGGCGAACACCACCATCAGGCTGGCGAAGATGGCCGGCCCGAGCAGCGGTACGAGCACCAGCCGCACTGCCTGCACGCGGGTGGCGCCCAGGTCGCGGGCCGCCTCCTCGTACTGCCCGCCGATGGCCGTCAGCCTGCCGCGGATGATGACCACCACGAACGACATGGTGAACGTGATGTGTCCGAGCAACTGGGCCGGGAAGCCCATCGGCACGTTCGTGTACACCTGCGTGAACACCATGAACAGCGCCACGCCGAACACCACCTCGGGCGTGATGATGGGGAACAGCATCAACGTGTTCGACGCGGTCGACATCTTCCCCCGCCAGCGGTGCAGGCCGATGGCCATGGCGGTGCCCAGTGGCACGGTGACGAGCATGGTGAGCGCGGCGAGCTTCAGGCTGTTCACCATGGCGTGCTGCAGTGCCGGGTCGTGCAGGACGCTGCGGTCGGGGTCGCCCCAGTACCACTTCCACGACAGCGGTTGGAAGCTGCTGCGGCTCTTGCCCGCGTTGAACGAGATGCGCACAGCAAGCAGCACCGGCGCCAGCGACCAGAGCACGTACAGCCAGGTGATGACGAGCAGCCACCGGGCCTTGCCCTGCGCGTTGCGGAACAGCCTCATCTCAGGGCCTCGCGCTGCTGCTTCAGCGTCGTGTACACGTAGTACACCATCAGCACCGACAGCATCGCCATGAGGATGAGCACCAGCGCCGTGCCCGTGCGTGGCTGGCTGCTCTGGTGCAGGTACTGGTCGATCTGGTTGCCGATCATCTGCGTCTTCGGCGAGCCCTGGCTGAGGTACGTGTTGGTGTAGTAGTCGCCGAACATCGGCAGGACGGTGATCACGCTCGCTGCCATCAGACCGGGCACCGACAGCGGCAGGGTCACCGACCGGAAGGTCTGGAACGCCGACGCGCCCAGGTCGCGCCCGGCCTCCAGCAGGCGACCGTCGAGCCGTTCCAGCGTGGCGTACAGGGGCAGGATGAAGAACGGCACGTAGCCGTACACGAGGCCGATGACCACCGTCGGCCAGTCGCCGTTGAGCCAGTTGTGCGGCGGGCCCTGCAGGTGCAGGAAGTGCAGGATGCGGTTCACGTACCCGTCGGGCTGCAGCAGGTTCACCCACGCCATCATCCGCATCAGGTAGCTGATCCAGAACGGCAGCACGAGCAGCGCCAGCAGGCTGCTGCGCGACCGGTGCGCCTTGCGTGCCACGAAGTAGGCCACCGGGTAGCCGATGAGGCAGCAGCCCAGGAGCGCGAGCCCGACGAACGCGAACGTGCGCAGGAAGACGTTCTGGAGGTCGCCGGTGAACACGCGCGACAGCACGTCCGACAACGTGGAGAAGTCCCAGTGCAGCGGGTTCCACTGCGGTTGCGGGGTGCGCAGCACCGGGTCGACTCCACCGAAGGTGACCGCGCCGACCGCGTAGATGGGCAGCACGAAGAGCGCGAGCAGCCACCCCACGCCCGGCAGTGCGAACGACGGCCAGAACAGCTGCCGCCGTCGACGCGGGGGAGTGGCGGCGAGCGTGTCAGCCACCGGCAGTGAACTTCGACCAGGTGTCCTGCCACAGCGTGTCGGTCGCCTCGGGCAGCGTGAGGAACGGCACGCCCTTCTTCTGCTGGTCGGCACTGAGCACGGCGTTGCGGAGGTTCTCGGGCACGTAGCCCTTGCTGATGAGGTAGTCGGCGTCGAGGCCCTTCACCGCGGGCAGGTAGTAGTTGGTCTGGAAGTTCAGTTCGGCGTTGGCCTTGTCGAGCATGAAGTCGAGGTACAGGTGCGCGAGCACCGGGTTCGTGGCGTTGGCCATGACTCCCATGCAGTCGCTGTTCACCACGCCGATGTCGTCCTTCGGGTACCAGTAGCCGATGACCGACGCATCGACGCCGCTGGGCAGGTAGCCGGTGGCGGTCAGCATGTCGGCGTTCCAGCACTGGGCCACGGTGACGGTGCCTTCGGGGATGTCCTTGTAGCCGTCGATGGTGACCTTCACGTTGACGAGGCCGACCAGCGAGGCGAGGTCCTTGCCCGCCTGTTCGAGCACCGCCTTGTCACTGGTGTTCAGATCCTTCACGTCGTTCAAGCCCTTGTGCAGCATGGCCAGCGCGAGGCCCTCGCGGTAGTCGTCGATGATCTCGACCTGACCCTTGTACTTCGGGTCCCAGAGGAGGTCCCAGCCCTTGGCCTCCACCGTCGCCGCGTCGATGCGGTCGGCGCGGTAGCCGATGCCCGTCGAGAAGATCGTGTACGGCACCGTGAACATCGAGCCCGGGTCGTAGCTGGGGCTGGTGAAGGCGTCGAGCACGTTGGTGAAGTTGGGGATGTAGGTCTTGTTCAGCTTGCGCAGCAGCTTGCCCTCGATGAGGCGACCGACGGTGGCGGGCGAGGCCGAGTGGTGCACATCGACCTTCACTGCGCCGTTGGCGAGCTTGGTGATGGCCTCCGAGTCGGAGTCGAAGGTGGTGATCTCCACCTTCACGCCGTACTTCGACTCGAAGGCCTTGATGACGTCGGGGTTCACGTAGTCGGCGTAGTTGAAGAGCTTGAGCGGGCCCTTCTCGGGCTTCAGACCATCGGCGATCGGGTCGACCTTGCCGCCCGACGAGCCGCTCTTGCTGCCGCACGCCTGCAGCAGCGGCACGCCGGCGCCGAGGAGCACACCGAGCTGTGCGGATCGGGCAAGGAAGTCGCGACGGGACGTGCTCATGTGGTTCCCCCAGGAGTTGATTGACTCATGAGTCAGAATAACAAACGGGTGACGTCGTGTCGTACGATCGTGGCGTGAAGGTCGACGTGGATCGTTCGGGGGATGGGGTGGAGGTGGTGCTCGTGGGCGCCACCGGCGCGCAGGCGCTGCCAGCGCTGTGGTTGCGCGAGCGGTCGCAGCGTGCCGACCAGCTCGACCACGTGAGCCAGCAGCGGCTGGTCGATCCCCATCGCTTCCACCCCGATCTGGCGATCGTCGACGCGTCGTGCGCGGGCGACGACCTCTGGGTGCGGTTCAGTGACGGGCACGACGAGACGTTCTCGCTCTCGGTGCTCGAGCGCAGGTTGCACCTCTCCGACGACCTGCCCGCCGTGGTGGCGTGGCGGGCCGGGGCCGGCCGGCCGCGCACGCACCACTGGCCGGAGCTGGTGGCCGACGACACGGCGCTGCTCGCCGCCCTTCGCGACTTTTTGGCGTACGGCACCGTGGTGATCGATCGCGCCGGCAGCGAGCCCGGCACGGTGCTCACCGTCGGCCAGCGCTTCGGCATCGTGCGCGAGACCAACTGGGGCCGCCTGTTCGACGTGCGCTCGGTGCCGAAGGCCAACGACCTCGCCTACACGCCCGTCCCGCTCGGCCCGCACACCGACAACCCGTACCGCGATCCCACTCCGGGCATCCAGCTGCTCCACTGCCTGGTCAACGAGACCACCGGGGGCCTGTCCACACTGGTCGACGCCGTCGCGGTGTGCGAACAGCTCCGCGACGACGACCCCGACGGCTTCGAGCTGCTCGCCGACGTTCCGGTGCAGTTCCGGTTCATCGACGACACCGACGACCTGCGCTACACGCGGCCCGTCATCGAGCGCGATCACCTCGGTGCGGTGGCGGGCCTCGCCTACAGCCCGCGGCTCGACTACCTGCCGCTGATGTCGGTCGCCGACACACGTGTGTACCAGCGGGCGCGTGGCCACCTCGCCGAGTTGCTCGTCCACCCCGACTTCGAGGTCCGCTTCGCTCTCCAGCCGGGCGAGGTGGAGATCTTCGACAACGCCCGTGTGCTCCACGGGCGCACCGGGTTCGACCCGCAGGAGGGCATGCGGCACCTGCAGGGTTGCTACATCGACGGCGACGCCCCGCGCAGCCGTTACCGCATGCTCGCCGCGAGAGGGGCTCACTGATGGACACCGTGCAGTTCACGCAGATGGCCGATGGCACCGGCGACGAGTACCGGTTCCTCCACGGCCTCGAACGGCAGTACATCGCCGAGCTGCCCGACCGCATCCTGGCCAACCTGCGCGTGCTCGACGACGGGCTCGCCGGCTACCGGGTCTCGCGCCTCGGGCACTCCCTGCAGTCGGCCACTCGGGCCGAGCGCGACGGGGCCGACGTCGATTGGATCGTCGCCGCGCTGGTGCACGACATCGGCGACGCGCTGGCGCCCGAGAACCACTCGCAGCTCGCCGCGGCGGTGCTGCGACCGTACGTGCGCGAGGAGGTCACCTGGGTGGTGCTCATGCACGGCGTGTTCCAGCAGCTGTACTACGGCGACCACCTCGGTGTCGATGCCCATGCCCGCGACGCGTACCGCGACCACCAGTGGTTCGACAGCTGCGCCCGCTTCTGCGAGCGGTGGGATCAGGCGTCGTTCGACCCCGACTATCCCACCGAGACCCTCGAGCACTTCGAGCCCATGGTGCGCGAGGTGTTCTCCCGCCCAGCCTTCCCCACCGCCCCCTGACTCGTTCTGGCGTTCATCCCCGCCACACGCCTCGTTCTGGGGTTCATCCCCGCCATACGACCTTCTGGGTCGAAGCACTGACGGATTCCGTCGGAGTACCTGCCCAGATCGAGCGAATCCGACGGGTGGCCTGGTGGTCGAGAACCGACCTGCGACTTGGCGTGTCGAGCCGCTATCGTGCTGGCGCCGCAACGGGGCGACCCGCTGCACGTTGGCGACGTGGCCGAGTGGCTGAGGCAAGGGCCTGCAAAGCCCTCCACATGGGTTCGATTCCCATCGTCGCCTCGAATGGGGCCCCTCGGGGCCCCATTTCGCGTTCCGGTCGTTTCGTGCCGTCCTCGGCCTGGCATGCTGTGCGTCCGGTCGACGAAGGGGGCTCCGAATGACCGATTGGAACTTTGCGGACGTGTACGAGGCCGTTGCGGCCAAGGTGCCGGACCGGCCGTGCCAGGTGCAGGGCGAACGCCGCATCAGCTGGCGTGAGTTCGACCAACGAGCCGATGCGCTCGCCGCCGACCTGCTGGCTGCGGGCCTCACCCAGCAGAGCAAGGTGGCCGCCTACCTCTACAACGGACCCGAGTACCTCGAGACCTACATCGCGGCGTTCAAGGGTGGCTTCGCCCCGGTCAACACCAACTATCGCTACGGCCCGGAGGAGATCACCTACCTCTTCGACAACGCCGACGCGGAAGCCGTTGTGTTCCACGCCGCGTTCGGCCCACTGCTCGAAGGCGTGCGCAACGAGCTCACCAAGGTGCGCCGCTGGTACTGCGTGGCCGACGGCAGCGAGCCGGTTCCGCCCNNCAGGACGACCTGTTCAACGTGCTGGGTGCGGGCGGCAACGCCGTCGTCGGTGTTCCCCCGGCCGCCTCGCTCGACGAGATCTCCGAACGGCTGTCGCCCGACACGGACGGGTTCGTGCTGCTCTCGGCATGCCCTCTCATGCACGGCACCGGGCAGTTCTC